>JAFRVM010000035.1 GCA_017438505.1 Clostridia bacterium
AAAATTATGATTATTCTCAGACCGGTGCTTATTTTATTACAATTTGTACGAAAAACCGAGAGCAAGTATTATCACAAATAACCGTAGGGACGAGCATTGCTCGTCCGTATGAGATACATCTTACAGATATAGGCAAAATTGTTGATTGCGCAATAAAGGAAATCCCCAATCGTTACGATGGCGTATTTGTTGATAATTATACAGTAATGCCTAACCATATTCATATGATAATACGGATAGAAAATGACGGCGGACGAGCAATGCTCGTCCCTACGATTTCGAGGATTATTCAGCAGATGAAGGGGTATGTAACCAAGCAGGCGGGCAAACCCATATGGCAGGAAAAGGCGTATGACCACATCATTCGTGACGATTGTGATTATATGATAAGATATAAGTACATTGACGATAATCCTTCAAATTGGCTGCTGAAACAAGATGAGTATTATTAACGAGGAAAATATAATGCATATAGAAACAAATCGGTTAACAGTTAAAAATATGACTTTAAATAATGCTGATGAGCTTTTTGCCGTTTTATCGGACAAAGATGTTATGAGATTTATAGAAAAGCCTTTCAGTTACAAACAGACGGAGGATTTTATTATAAATTTTGCTCTGTGTGTTCCGCCGAAGATATTCGGTGTTTTTTTAAAGGAAACCGATTTGCTTATCGGTCATCTCATCTTTCACCCGTATGACGAAACATGTTACGAAGTCGGCTGGATATTAAATAAGCTCTATTGGAATATGGGATTTGCTCAGGAATTGACTGAAAGTGTTATAGACTACGCAAAACAAAATAAAATTAAAGGTTTGGTAATTGAGTGTGACAAAAATCAGCTTGCCACAAGACATATTGCAGAAAAGCATAATTTTCAGTTGGTTGAAGAATGCAGCAATAGTAAATTAGTTGAATATAAATTAAAATTGGATTAGCGGGCGAGCGGGACTATTACCAAAGGTGATGCGATGAAAACTGCAGGCATTTTTGCCTGCGTTTTTCTTTTATCGGCGCATTAATTAAACATTTGTTAAATTTTCAAAATTTTTGTTGAAGTCGTGCATAAAATTATATACAATATAAGTTAGATAAATATATGGAGGTAGTGGCTTTGCCTGACTATAATTCTATAAACTGTCCAATATGTGATAAGCGCTTTACGCCGGAAGATGATATTGTCGTCTGCCCCGAATGCGGAGCGCCCCACCACAGAGCCTGCTGGATGGAAAACGGAGCCTGCCAGTTTAATGAGCTTCACTCCGAGGGCTTTGTTTGGAAACGACCCGATGTGGAAAAAAAGAGTGAGCAGTCGGCCGGAGGAGAGAGCACAGAAGCTCCCACCGTTTGTGCAAGCTGCGGTACGGTAAATGAAAACGGGCGATTTTTCTGCAAAAAGTGCGGAGCTCTTTTAAATAAAAATGAAGAAACACGCCGGCCTGCCGATTATATCAACTCCGATACCAGCTTTGACGACGATGACGAAGACGGACGGGATGGAAATCCCTTCAGGGACACCGATCCGTATGCTCTCTTTGTCGATCCGCTGGGCGGAGTTCCTCCCGAGGAGGATTTTGACGGTGTGCAGGCTAAGGAACTGGCCGATTTTGTAGGCAGACAGTCCAGTTACTTTTTGAGAGTATTTAAAATGCTCAAGGTAAAAAAGTCAAAGGTCTTTTTCAATTTGTCCGCATTTCTTTTTTCGGGTTTTTGGCTGCTGTCTAAAAAAATGTACGGACTGGGAGCGGCGGTAACCGCCCTGCTGCTTGCACTGCGCGGAACTATCGCATTTCTTGACGCTCGTTTTTACGAGCCCATTTATGAACAGGTTAAGGGACTGACCTACGCCGAACAGTTGGGGTACTTTAACGGCCTTTCCCGCAGAGATTTGCTGGCAGGTATTATTCTGCCCAGTGCTTTGCAGTTTTTGGTCTGGGGTATAATGATTTTCTTTGGTCTTTACGCCAATAATCTTTATAAAAAGCACTGTCAGAAGAGCATTAAGCGGGCAAGAAACTCGGGAAATACAGCCCAAAATGTCATTGAAAAAAAAGGCGGAACAAATATGCTCTGCGCTCTTTCTGTTGCCGTAAGTTTTTATATTATTCTGATGTTTCTGCAAAATATGCTGTATTAATTGAAATATTGAAAGGAGAATTGGAAAAATGAAAGTAAAAAAAGCAGTTATACCCGCTGCCGGTCTCGGCACAAGAGTGCTTCCGGCCTCCAAATCCATGCCCAAGGAGATGCTGCCGATTGTTGACAAACCGGCCATCCAGTACATTGTTGAGGAGGCAGTAAAATCCGGAATAGAGGATATTCTTATTATTACCAACAGAGGCAAACATGATATTGAGGATCACTTTGACCGCTCCCCCGAGCTTGAGAGCAGACTTGCCGCCTCCGGCAAGGATAAGATGCTCAAAGAGGTAGTGGATATCACAAAGCTTGCAAATATCTACTTTATCCGCCAGAAGGAGACAAAAGGTCTGGGACATGCCGTAGGCTGTGCCAGAGGCTTTGTGGGTAACGAGCCTTTTGCCGTTCTTTACGGCGACGACGTTATTCTTGGCGACGACCCCGCGACCTTGCAGCTCTGCCGTGCTTACGAGGAATTCGGCAAGGGCGTTTTGGGCATCAGGGAGGTCGAAAAATCGGCTATTTACAAGTACAGCTCACTCAAGGTTGACAAAATAAGGGATAACATATATAACTGCACAGATATGATTGAAAAGCCTCAGACAGACGACCAGATTCTCTCGCTTTTCAGTATTCTCGGCAGATGCGTGCTTACCCCCGATATCTTTGATATCATTGACAACACTGCTCCGGGTGCAGGCGGTGAGATTCAGCTCACTGACGCCATGCATACCCTCGCAAAAACAAAGGGTATGATAGGTGTTGACTATACCGGCAGAAGATACGACATGGGCAGCAAGCTTGGCGTTATGCAGGCTTCGGTTGAGGTTGCTTTAAAGCACCCCGATATCGGTGAGGACTTTAAAAATTATTTAAAGGGCATAGCATCCGAGCTCTAAACCTGTTTTGGGAGGGATTTTTTTGCCGGAGGTTTCGGTAATAGTTCCGGTTTACAATGCGGAAAAATATCTTAAGCGGTGTTTGGATTCACTTTTAAACCAGACCTTTACCGATTTTGAGGTAATAATGGTTGACGATGGCTCGACAGACCGTTCGTTTAACATCTGCTCCTATTATGCCCGTGAGGATCTTCGGTTTCACGCCGTGCGGGTGCCTTCGGGCGGAGTTTCCAGTGCGCGCAATACCGGCATAGGCTATTCCCACGGGAAGTATCTTGCCTTCTGCGACAGCGACGACTACGTTGAGCCCGACTGGATGGAAAGAATGTACGCACTTTCCGTAGGCAACGAGGGCATGACCATATGCGGTTACCGCGTGGTTGACGAGCGCACCTCCGACGGCAGCGAGGGAAGATATGTTGTTCCGCGTTTTACATACTGTCAGAAATCCGACTTTTTTGATATATGTATTCAGACCCTTTTTTACACGGTGTGGAACAAGATGTACTCCGCAAGACTGATAAAGTCACACCGCATTGAGTTTGAAAAAGGCCTGAGCGTAGGGGAGGATCTGCTCTTTAATCTGGCATATCTGAACGTTTCGGATAACGCCATATATCTCGACGGGATGATGGGATACAACTATGTGCTGAGAAAGAGCGACAGCCTTGACAACAAATATTATAAAGACCTTTATGATATTTATGTCCGGCTATATTCCGAGCTTTACAGAGCCATACTTGCCTTTGAGGTCGATATCGAAAAATACGGCGGAAAGTATTACGAGATTTATCTGCGTATGCTTGTAGCCGCTCTTATGAACAATATGAGCGACAAAAACGACGCGCCGTTTTTCAAAAAACTCTCTCATAATTCCGCTCTTATGAAGCGTGAGGAGTTTGTGCGCTGCGTGGAAAACGCAGACAGAACAGGTTATTCCCCGCTGTATTTCAGAATTTTAAAAACCGGCAGTTTCCCTTTGTTATTGATTTATAAAAAGCTTTGCCCGTACAAGATGAAAATTAAAAAATTGATTGGAAGATAAAATTTTGCCGGAGATGGACTTTCATCTCCGGCAAAGTTTTTATTTATCATGCTTTTCAAAAATAAAGGGGACGACCTCTTCCGGGGAAATGCTCAGCACATGTGCAAATTCACCGTAAAGAATGTTTTCCGCTTCCTTCATAAATCTTTCATCGGAAACATGGAATTTTTTTCCGCTTTCAAGCTTTTCCTGTCTTTTTAGGTATAGAGTTTTAATAAGCCTGACTAATTCCTCGCTTTTACCTTCCTTGATAATAGCCAAAAATTTTTCCTTGCGAAGCTGGTCGTTATCTACCCAGGATGTCTTTGCGTCGGGCATAAGCTTTATCAGAGAGTGGATTTCCTCGGACGTCAGCAATCTGCGCAGCTTTTTTTCAGCTCCCTCCACGGGACAGTGCATAGTGGTTTTATCGTCATAAAGCGGTTTTAAAATGTAGTATGTAATTTTTCTTTTGTCAAAAATTTCCGGCTTTATGTCAATAATTTTGCAAACTCCGTAGCCTTCGTACATAACCGAATCGTTTACGCTGAACATTATATTTGCCTCCGAAATGGTTTTTCTGTTTTTTATTATATCACTTTAAAAATATGCGATGTAAGTACTTTTTTGCATTAAAAAGCATTTTTGGCAGTTTGGCGCATAGATGAGAGGGTAAGAAATTATAAAATATACAAAAATAATGATTGACAAATTGATAACGAGTATATATAATAAAACTGTTCCAAATAGAACACTTTTATAAAGAGGCATCATGTTATGTATAATATAAATAATCTGTTCTTATTTAACGGACTGAAAAGCGAGGAGATAACCTCCATTGTTTCAATGCTCCCGCCTCCGGTAAAAGTGAAAAAGGATGAGGTAATCTTTAGCTGCGGAAGCTTTGAAAAGGCGGTGGGCGTAATACTTTCCGGCAAGGCGGTCGCCCGGTCGGATAAGGTCATAAAGAATACATTTTCCGAAGGCTCGGTTTTCGGAGCCGCCGCCGTATACGGTGCGGAAGAAATTTATGTCAGCGATATCATCGCAAAATCCGACTGCACCGTGCAGTTCATACCTGAGGATATTTTGAAATTTGCCGTGGCGGGCTACCCTGCCTGCGCGGAAAATTATATAACCTTTCTCTCGGATAAGATCCGATATCTCAACAAGCGCATAAAGCAGTACACCGGCAACACGGCTTCTTCCAAGCTTTACCGCTACCTTTGCGATAACGCGGGGGAGGATAAATGCGTGGATATTAAAAATATGTCCGCGCTTGCCGCTCTTACCGGAATGGGAAGAACAAGCCTTTACAGAGCTTTGGGCGAGCTTGAGAAAAACGGCGAAATATCAAGAGAAAACGGAAAAATAAAAGTGAGGTAGAAAAGAAATGAAAAGATTTTTAAGTCTGATGATGGCTGTTCTGATGGTAGTCGCACTTGCTTCCTGCAAGGCTGAAAAGAACGAGGAGCCCGAAGAACTGGTCGATGCAAATGTTTATGTTCTTACAGGTCCTACCGGCATCGGTGCGGTAAATATGTGGTATGAGAGCGAAAATGACGAGGCACTGGCTAACTTCCACTTTAACGCAGCCGCCGCTCCCGACGAGGTTGTATCCAAAATCTCCACAGGCGAGGCTGATATCGCTGCGGTAGCCACAAACCTTGCCGCATAGCTTTACAACAAGACCGAAGGCAAAATCAAGATTCTGGCAGTAAACACTCTCGGCGTGCTCAATGTTCTTGACAACACAGGCGCCGCAATTAATTCCATTGCCGATTTAAAGGGCAGAAAGATCGTTACAACAGGTCAGGGCTCCAACCCCGAATTTGTAATCAATCACCTTTTAAAGCAGAACGGCATCGACCCCGAAAAGGACGTTACTATTGAGTTTAAGGCGGAGGGCAGCGAGCTTCCCGCAGTATGGGCAACCGATCCCGAAGCGATTATTATCGCTCCCCAGCCTGTTGCAACAGCTATAAAGGGCAAGTATGAAAATTCCAAAATAGTTCTTGACCTTACAAACGAGTGGAAAAAGACAAATGCCGATTCCGAGCTTATGATGGGCTGCGTAATCGTTCGCGCAGAATTTCTTGAGGCTCACCCCGCGACAGTTAAGCAGTTCCTTGCCGCTTACGAAAAGTCGGTGAACAACGCGGTTTCCGACCCCGAAAACACAGGTATTCTCTGCGAAAAATACGGTATTGTAGCCGCAGCAAAGATGGCTCAGGCAGCAATCCCCGCCTGCAATCTCTGCTTTATCACAGGCGATGAGATGAAGCAGAAGCTTACCGGTTACCTGCAGGTTCTCTTTGACGCCGATCCCACATCGGTAGGCGGAAAGATGCCCGACGACGGTTTCTGGTATGCCGCGTAAAGTAAAAAACGCTCTGGCTTATACCGGAGCGTTTGTCTTTTGGATTGCAGTCTGGCACATTGCCGCAAGCGCCGCAAACAAAAAACTGCTACTTAAAGTTCCGCTGCCGATAGACACTGTTAAGGAATTTTTCAGAATCTGCGACAAAGCAGTTTTTTGGAAAGCTGTCGGAACATCGGTGCTGCACATTTTATGCGGATTTGGCCTGGCGGTTGTTTTAGGCACGGTTTTCGGAGTGCTTTCAGGCAATATAAAGCCGTTTAAAATTCTATCCATGCCCATTTTGCATCTTATCCGTTCGGTACCTGTCGCAGCCTTCATTGTTATAGCGTGGCTGTGGATACCCTCGGCCGTTCTGCCGTCGTTTATCTCCTGCCTTATGGTGCTGCCGATAATATGGAGCCACGTTGACGCGGGACTTCTGGCGATTGACAACCGCCTTGTCGAGATGGCAAGAGTATACCGCATGGAGAGGAAGGATATAATTTTAAAGATAAAGCTGCCCATGATTTCCCCGTATCTTCGCACCGGCTGTATAACAGGTCTCGGAATCGCGTGGAAATCGGGAGTAGCTGCTGAGGTTATATGCAACCCCGGCGGCTCTATTGGCGCGCTTTTGCAGGGTGCGAAAACCGCGATAAATTACGAGCGTGTGTTTGCCGTGACCCTTATGGTGGTACTACTCAGCCTGCTGCTTGAGAATATTCTCAAAGTACTCTGGAAGGAGCAGAAAAGATGATAAAGTTTGAAAATGTCTCTTTCGGGTACGATGATAAAAAGATTGTTGAGAATTTCAGTATTGAAATTCCAAGTGGCGACAGGGTTTGTTTTTTCGGCAAATCGGGCTGCGGAAAATCCACTCTCCTGCGCCTTATCATGGGGCTTGAAACTCCAAATGGGGGCAGCGTAGAAAAGCTTTCGGACAATATTTCGGCTGTTTTTCAGGAGGACAGACTGCTGCCCTTTAAAACAGTTCTGGAAAACATTACGATGTTTGCGCCGTGTGACAGGGCAAAAGAGATTTTAGCCCGCCTTTCGATGACTGACGCCCAGAATCTTTATCCATCCGAGCTGAGCGGAGGGATGGCGCGCAGAGCGGCTATTGCCAGAGCGCTTGCCGCCGAGAGCGATATCTATATTTTCGACGAGCCTTTTAACGGACTTGACAGGGAAAATATTGCCGACGCGGCACTGCTTATTAACGAATACACAAAGGGTAAAACCCTTGTTCTTGTGACCCATGAAAAGGAGCTTGCAAACGCGCTCGGATGCAGAATAATTGAATTGTAATAATAAAAAAGTGCGAAGGCGGATTTTGCCGCATTTTCGCACTTTTTTTGTTGTTTTGTATAGATTTTTTCAAAATAATATGTTATAATAACCAAAAAATATGACAATAATCGGGGTGTTAGGCGGTTGATTAATATCGGCATTATAGGCTGCGGAAAAATTGCCCGCGTCTGCCATATTCCTGAATACGAAAACAATAAAAACGCAAGGCTGTTTGGGTTTTACAACCGTACAGTAAGCACCGCCGAAGCGCTTGCCGAAAAATACGGAGCAAAGGTTTATCCTACCGTGGACGACATGCTTAGCGACCCTGAAATTGACGCCGTTTCAATATGCACTCCGCACACCCTGCACGCTCCGCTGACCGTTAAAGCGCTTGAAGCGGGAAAGCATGTGCTGTGCGAAAAGCCCATGGCCACAAGCTATGAGCAGTGCGAAAAGATGGTTGCCGCCGCAAAGAGGTCGGGCAAAAAGCTGATGATTTGCCAGACTTTGCGCCTTGCCCCGGCATATTTAAAGGCCACAGAGATTTACCGATCCGGCGCGATAGGAGAACTGCTCACCTTTAGCGCATCTCTTGCCCACAGCGGTCCGGAAAACTGGTCGCCCGGCAGCAGCGATAGCTGGTTTTTTGACAAAAACAGCGCAAATGTCGGCGTAATAGGCGATTTGGGCGTACATCTTATTGACTATATTCTGTTTTTAACGGGGCAAAAAGCCGCGGGGGTTTTCTCAAAGCTGGAGACGCTTGAAAAACGCGGCGCCGACGGTTCTTTTATAGGAGTTGACGACAACGCCGTGTCTGTATTAAAGCTTTCGGGCGGCGCGGTCGGCAATATTAATGTAAGCTGGACAAACCACGGCGCAGGGGAGAGCGGAGTTAATCTTTTCGGCTCAAAAGGGGTTATTAAGATATACCCGCAAAAGCTTATTCTTGAAATGCCTGACAAAACGACGCAGGTTTTTGATTTTGAGCCGACCGCCAATACCGGCGTTATTGATGATTTTATTGAAAGCGTAAACGGGGAAGCGTCCTCCCGGCTTTCGGGTGAGAGCGTGCTGGAGGCAATGAAAACCGTTTTTGCCTGCGTAAAGTCAAACCAAATGAAAAAATGGGTAGAAATACCCGCGGATAAATCGGAAGGAGCATAAATGCGGCAATGAAAAAATCTCAGAAAAGCAATATCGCTTATATTTTGACTGCGTTGGTCATTATGGTCTTGGCGATTTTTACACTGTCTGACGCTGTTAAGCACAAAAACGGCAAGGCTGTTACGCCTGAAACAAGTCAGATTATCGTTTCAACAGTTGAGAGTGCGGATGAATCGACAGAATCAAAAACCTCCACCGATGTGTCAACCGAATCCGCGGTTGTATCCTCGAAGGAAACTACAAAGGAAACGACCAAAGAGACCACAAAGGAAACGACCAAAGAGACCACAAAGGAAACAACCAAAGAGACCACAAAAGAAACCACTAAGGAAACTACAAAAAAGACGACAAAAGAGACGACTAAAGAAACTACAAAAGAAACAACCAAAGAGACTACTAAGGAAACAACTCCCGAGTCGAAGACCGAACCGGATAAGGACAAGGATAACGAGAGCGTAACTCCCGATGATAAAACTTCGCCTGAGTCAAAAGAGACCCAATCTACTCCCGAAACCGAAAAAAAGACAGAACCTACCAAAAAAGACAGCACAGGCTCAAAGGTTGCCTATCTGACCTTTGACGACGGTCCCTCGGACAATACGCTTAAAATTCTTGATATTCTTGACAAATATAATGTCAAAGCTACCTTTTTTGTAATCTATCACGCAAAGTCGGACAGTCTGTATAAGGAGATAGTAAACCGAGGGCATACCATTGCGCTGCACTCATACACCCATAACTACAAGACCATTTATATCTCTGAAGCAGGATTTTTCGATGATCTTTCAAAGCTTGAAAGTTATGTCAAAAAGGTAACGGGACAGTCGCCCAAGATCATCCGCTTCCCCGGAGGCTCAAGCAACAAGGTAAGCAGAAAATACTGCACAGGCATTATGTCAAAACTTACCAAGTCGGTTGAAAGTAAAGGATATGCTTATTTCGACTGGAATGTTGACAGCGGCGACGCAAGCGGAAGCAATGTTGCAAAATCCAAAATTATAAGCAATGTTAAAAACGGCGTGGGTACAAAAAAGAACGTAGTTATTCTGATGCATGATACGAAGAGTAAAAAGACTACCGTTGAAGCTCTGCCCGAGGTTATAGAGTTCCTTAAGGGCAAGGGCTATTCGTTCAAGGCGCTCACCACTTCCTCTCCCAAATGTCACCACAAGGTCAATAACTAAATACAAAGCAAAAGACCGTGCAGATATCTGCACGGTCAGTTCTTTATGTTTTAAAGGTTATTTTACATGGTTTTTCTTTCTTAGTACAAGAACAAATATCAGGGCAGCGGCCGAAACAACCGCAAGAGCCGAGAAAAGAACTATTGTCCAAATGCTGTCGCCGGTGAGGGGAGCGCTGCCGGGCTCGGTAACGGTAAATTCATGCTCAAGCGAGGTGACGGTAAGTTCGATTTTAATGATATGCGTGCCGGTATCCAGCGACTGGAGATATTCTGCCGAAAGGGTTACCTTTATGCTGCCCTCTTCGGCTGTGTAGTCGGTGTTTCTTGTCAGCTTTTTGCCGTCGACATATACGTTGGCAAATTTGCCGAAGGTTGCGGCGTCGTCGCCCGAGGTGTTTTTAACTGTAACGGGCATACCTGTTTTGCTGCCCTTTTCCCAAGTAAATACGCTGTCGGCGGTAAATGCGTAAGAGTCGGCGCCCTTTGCGGGAATAATCTCTGTTTCTTCAAAACCGCAGCGGGTACAGGTGTGCTTTCCTTCGCCCTCTTCGGTTTCGGTGGGATGTTTTGTAATTTCCCAATCGCCAAAGTTATGACCGAGAGCGGCTATGGTGGGGTCGGTTACAGACGTACCGTTTTTGTCGGAGTACTTGTTTCCGTTTATATCTGTCCAGTATACGCTGTTGCCTGCTTCGGTGCAGGTGGCGGCAACGGCGGGAACCTTTTCGAGAACTCTTACACGCAGGGTCACGCTCTTGTTGCCGACCGTTACGGTTGTCGATGAGTTGCCTTTGTTGAGCGCGGTGATATAGGGTGTGCCCTCAATGTCGATTATGCCGTCGTTGAGATTGTCAAAAGCAATGTAGTCGGTTGAGTTAGAGGGGGTGACGGTTGTTTTAAGGTGCGCGGTCTTACCCTTTTCAAGAGTGAGAAGATCGCCGGAAAGATAGCCGTCTGAACCGTCTACAAGGGCGACTTCCAATGACTCCGCGGGGATTTTGTTCACTACCTCGACGTTGCACTGACCGAATATTAACTCATAAGTGCTGGTGGGATATGGGTCAGCGCCTATGTAAGTACCGCCGATACCGACCGCTGTTACAAGTCCGTTGTCGGAAACGGTGACAACATCGCCGTTTCCCGTATACCAATGGGTCGATACCGAAATATCATCCGGATGGGTGGAGGGAGTAAGCGAAGCAGTAAGCTGGAAGGTCTGTCCAACAGCGAGTGTAAGACGGGTTTTGTTAAGTGTTATGCCTGTGATATGGTACGG
>JAFRVM010000036.1 GCA_017438505.1 Clostridia bacterium
AAATTGCCTCTCTGCCCTTAATATCGGGATAACCGACGGTAACCTGACGGTCAAAACGTCCGGGTCGTGTCAGCGCCGGGTCGAGGATATCGGGACGGTTGGTAGCCGCCATAATAATTACGCCCTCGTTAGCGCCAAAGCCGTCCATCTCGACAAGCAGCTGGTTAAGGGTCTGCTCGCGTTCGTCGTGTCCGCCGCCGAGACCCGCGCCGCGGTGACGTCCTACGGCATCTATTTCGTCAATGAAGATAATGCAGGGGTGATTCTTTTTAGCCTGTTCAAAAAGGTCGCGAACTCGGGAAGCGCCGACACCAACGAACATTTCGACAAAGTCGGAGCCGGAGATGGAGAAGAAGGGAACTCCCGCCTCACCGGCGACAGCGCGTGCGAGAAGGGTTTTACCCGTTCCCGGAGGGCCTACAAGCAGTACGCCCGAGGGAATACGCGCGCCGAGCTCGTTATACTTTTTGGGATTTTTCAAAAATTCGACAATCTCACGCAGTTCTTCCTTTTCCTCGTCAGCGCCTGCAACGTCATCAAAGGTGGTTTTGCGTTTTTCATCGCCTATCTGCTTTATTTTGGCCTTGCCGAAGCCGAACTGCTTGTCGGTACCGCTCACAGCGCCCATGCGCTTCATCATAAAGTACCACAAAAAGCCCATACATACAATAAGTATTACGGTCGGAAGCAGCGAGCCAAGCCATGAATAATTGGCAGGCTGAATATAGTTATAAGAGATAGGATTTTCAGGGTGATCGCGGTTGTACTCAACAAGCGCGCCGTCGATGTCGTTTGCAAATACGGAAACATTAGGCACCTTGTAGGTTATTTTTTCTACCTCACTTGTCTTGTCGCCAATTTTTATTTCCGTTTTCTGGCGCAGCTTCATCTGCAGTTCACCGGTGCCAAGATTAAAGGTGAATGATTCCAGATTATCCATTTCCTTTGTGCCGGGGATAAAATACTGGACTATCTGGGAGTAGTTGTAGTTATCCGGTTTTGTCTGCCTGCTTACAAAAAGCACGGCAAAGAAAATCAAAATGGGCAAACCGAGCCAGATTATGGCATTTCTAATCACACTTTTTTTACTGTCCAAGTGCTCAACTCCTTAAATGAATGCAATGTATTAAAACAGCTTACTTGTTTTCGTAAACCGATTTTTTAAGAATGCCGATATAGGGCAGATTTCTGTATTTTTCAGCGTAGTCAAGCCCGTAGCCGACAAGAAAAGCGTCAGGGGCTTTAAAGCAAAAGTAGTCGGCCTTAAGGTCGACCTTTCTGCCTTCAGGTTTATCAAGCATTGTAAAAATCTTGATTGACCTGGGATTTCTCCGGCTAAGCATATCGCAGAGCTTTGAGAGAGTAAGTCCGCTGTCCAGGATATCTTCGCAGATAAGCAGGTCGCAACCTGAGAGATCCTGCCCAATGTCCTTTTTAATAACAACCTTGCCGGAGGATGAGGTTTTCTCACCGTAAGATGATGCCTGGATAAAATCAATCGAGCAGGGAACTGTAATGTTTTTGAGCAGTTCCGCGGTGGCCATTACAGCCCCTTTGAGAACACAAACAATAAGCAGGTTTTTGTCTCTGTAATCGCTGCTGATTTTTTCTCCGGCCTCTTTAAGGCTTTTCCTGATTTTTGCCTCGGAAAACAGTACTTGTTCTACGTCTTTATTTTTCATAAAGGTTCATCTTCATTTTTATTATTTGTTATATTTATTAATAATACCCTCACGCTTTTTGAATCGGGATAAACTTTTTGGCTCGCGCCGAGTCCTTCTATCCAGATTATCTCGCCGTCCGCTTCAAGAAGCACACGGCGCCAGCGCTCGTCTGCCAAAATACCCTGCTCGTTAAACAGTTTTTTGAGCGTTTTAGTGCAGTTTCTTCCGGCGGGACTAAAGGTGTCGCCGCCTTTTCTTATCCTTGCGGTAAGATTAACATTAATTGTATCACAACAGATACAGTTAATAAACAATTTTTTGTTAATTTTTTGCGCTTTTAATGCATCTTCAGGTGAAAAATCTTCCAAAAAAATTTTTCTCCCGTCGGGCAGATCGGCCGTGCCGTCTTTTAGGGTCACGCTCCAGAAGGGGATTTTTTCCGGCTCTTTGCGTGGAGGGGCAAAGCTAAGTTTTCCGCAAGCGACAGTACCGACAACATCCGAACCAAGCTGAACGCTGCCGCTGCCCACCTTCACACACTGCGATAAAAGCTCGACCTGACGAGAAGAGGGGGAAATTCCCGACGCTGATATTATAGCGCGTGAAAGTACCGAAGGGGAGAGAGGGGAGAGCTTTTCGGTGCTGTATCCGCCGCTGCATTTTGCGCTATCCAAAGCCGACTGAGCAAGATCGGAGAGAAAATCCTCATCCTGCGCAGCAAGAGAAGAGAGCCTGCGCATGGTTTTATCAAGAGCGGGGTTTATCTCATACAGAGCCGGGATAATGGCATGGCGTATTTTATTGCGTGTGAAATCATCGCTCAGGTTTGTAGAATCGATGACATAGGAAAGGTTATTCTCCTCGCAGTACCGCTCAATTTCCTCCCTGGTGCAGTCGATAAGCGGGCGGATAATATTGTCCCTTACTGCGGGAATTCCGCAAAGACCACCGATGCCGCAGCCTCTTGCTATGTTGAAAATCATGGTCTCCATAAGGTCGGAGAGTGTGTGAGCCGTGGCGATTTTGCCGTGTTCGACCTCCGAGCACAGTCTGTCAAAAACCTCATACCTCACCTCTCGGCCTGCCTGCTCACAGCTAAGACCTTTTTTTTGGGCAATCCCGGCTACGTTGCGGCTTTCCACGGCAAGCGGGATAGAAAACCTTTCGCAGAAATCCCGCACAAACATCTCGTCTCTGTCGGCTTCTTTTCCGCGAAGTTTGTGGTTGATGTGTACCGCGCGCAGTTCAAACCCCATTTGGTCTTTTACGGTATACAAAAAATGGGTAAGGGCGACCGAATCAGCTCCGCCGGAAAGTCCGACAAAAACAGTGTCGCCCGGAAAAATCATATTGTGCCTGCCGATGGCGGCAAGTGCCTTAGTCCTCACGGCGCAGACCCTCCACCGAAGTAAAGCGTGTAAACTCACCCTGCCAGTGCAGAGGAACGTCGCTTATCGAGCCGTGACGGTTTTTAGCTACAATGCATATACTTTTATTTTTATCTGTGTTTTCGTAATCCATCTCGCCGTCCTCGTTTTCCTTTGCGTCGGCGTTGGCGTAATAATCGGGACGGTATAAAAACATTACTATATCGGCGTCCTGCTCAATAGAACCGGAATCTCGCAGGTCGGCAAGACCGGGACGGTGATTTTTGCGGGTCTTATCCTCGGTGCCTCGGGAGAGCTGCGAAAGGCAGATAACGGGCACCTTTAGCTCCTTTGCCATGATTTTAAGGTCGCGGGTAATAGACGAAATCTCCTGCACACGGTTGCCCGAATCATTTCTTCTGCCCGAGCGCATAAGCTGGAGATAGTCGATGACTACAAGTCCCACATCGCGCAGACGGCGCAGCTTTGCCTTCATCTCGGTCACCGTTATGTTGCCAGCCTCGTCAAGATAGATGGGGGCGTCGATAAGCACGTCGGTTGCCTGAATAAGACGAACCCATTCGTCGTCGCTCAGCTCGCCCGTCTGGAGCTTCTGGCTCTCGATGCTGCCCTCGCTGCTCAGCAG
>JAFRVM010000037.1 GCA_017438505.1 Clostridia bacterium
CAAAATAATATGTCTAACAAAATCCGTTTTACAACCGAAGATGAAAATCAGCCTCTCAGCAAGGAAGAATTATACGATATTTATTCCTCCTTCGGAAGCGATCAAATGCAGCAAACAGCACAACAGCCTTCCGGACTGCATACACAGCAGCATTTTAATCAGCATGCCACGGAGCAGACGGGATATCGCAGAGCAACCGGTTTTACTACCGATCAGCAGCAAAAAACAGTAGTAACTCCCGTGCAGGTAAGACGCCTTGATGGGGAGGAAAAAGCCGACGATAACACAGTCGACTTTGAAAACGAAAATCAGCCCAAGCTTCGTTTTGATTCACAAAGAAGCGCAAACGATCAGATAAATCCGGCAAAGAAAATAGTTTTTGTAAATAAAGAGAGAAATACCGCAAAAATTTACGCTCTTTCCGCTGCTGCTGTATGCGTTGCGGTTGTTGTTATAGCCGTACTTGCATCCACACACAATTTACAGAGTATAAAGGGCGGAGGAAAGTTTATAGATGCCGAAGTGTCCTCACAGATGAACGACGAGGAATACATTGAAAATCTCTTCAAAGACCGTGAAGAGGGCATGGGCAAAAAGACTACGACGACAACAACCACCGCACCAACCACGACAACTACAAAAAAGGCCGAAACTGCGGCCGATTTTGCCGCGCAGATGAAGTCGGTTGAAGAACCGACCGACTTTACCGTTGTCAACAAGGATAATCCCTTGACATCAAAGTATTCTCCCAATGTTTCGTCAATAAAAATTCCTCATGCCACATCAGGATGCAGGCTCACCGCATCGGCTAATTCAGCGCTTACTCTTATGTACAAGGCTATGAAGGCCGATGGAGTTGCGGGCGATTTTAGGGTTTATTCGGCCTACCGCTCATACAGCTATCAGAAAACATCATATAAAGCATTCCAAAAGAAGATACGCAAGGATATGGGTGTACGCAATACCGAGGTGGCTTCGGCCGCGGCCGCACAGATATTCGGTCAGGCTGGTACCTCGGAGCATCAGCTTGGAACATGTGTTGATTTTTGCATCGGAGAAGAGCTAAGTCAGGATTTTCTCTCCACCGATCAGGGAAAATGGCTCATTGATAACTCCTATAAATTCGGCTATATTCTCAGATATCCCGCAGACAAGGCGACAATTCATCACCGTGTTTGCGAGCCGTGGCATTTCAGATACGTCGGTGTTACCGCAGCGACATATATGAAAAATCATAACATTTGTCTTGAGGAATATAACGACCTGAAGCTTGAAGGCGTAATTTGATAAAAGCTATGTTAAAAGCTCCACAGATTTTTCTGCGGAGCTTTTGGTTTTATTTGAGAATTTTAAATGAATAGCCGTCAAGGTGTAACGTATCGCCGGTAAATTTTTCTCCGGTTAAAAGATCTGTGTATTCCCTGTATGGAATATGAAGGTGTGCACCGTCAGAATCGGCATTTATTGCCGTCAGAATATTTTCGCCGTCAAGACCTCTCTTAAAAACAAGCTGACGGTTGGTGACTACAACATTTGCATAGTCTCCGTATGAGAGAGCGGAATACTGTTTTTTTAGAAGTGCAAGTTTTTTGATAATATCGGTCAGATAATTTGAACAAGGGGAGTCAAAGCAGGGGCGCAGAGCGTTGTCGCCGTCGTGCTTGTTGCCCCGTGCTGCCCATTCACTTCCGTAATAAACGCAGGGCACTCCGGGCATTGTAAATAAAATTGCATATACAAGAGGCAAATGCTCCGGGCTTGTCAGAATATCGGAAATTCTGGTAACGTCATGGTTGTCGGCAAAGCATAAAAGGTGCTTGCCCTTGTACAGCGTCCACTGTTCCGCACCGAACTGACGGTTTAAAGAATAAGAGATTTCAAACATATTAAGGCTGTTAAAGCTGGAATATATACCCTTGTAACATTCGTAATTTGTACAGCTGTCAAGCATATCGGCGTTAACCCACAGATTATAGTCGCCGTGCAGAAGCTCGCCTATAAGGACAAATTCAGGGTCCAGCGACTTGCAGAAACGTCTGAGCTGCTTTATAAACTCTCTGTCAAGACAGTATGCAACATCAAGACGCAGACCGCTTATACCGAACTGCTCGTACCACATTTTTACAGCGGAAAAAATATGGTCGCGCACCTGCGGATTCTGCAGATTGAGCTTTACAAGATTATAGTTACCCTCCCAGCCTTCGTACCAGAAACCGTCGTTGTAGCAGGTGTTTCCGCAGAAATTGATATAAAACCAGCTTACATAGGGTGAGCTTTCGCGGTTTTTAAGCACGTCGCAAAAAGCCCAGAAGCCTCTGCCGACGTGGTTGAAAACTCCGTCCAGAACAACG
>JAFRVM010000038.1 GCA_017438505.1 Clostridia bacterium
AAGAGCGGCAACCTCAAAAATATGAGCTACTATGCCGCTGTTTTCCGCTGTAAGTTCGGCCGCGGATTTAATATGCTCCTTGGGAATAATGAGAACATGGAAGGGGGCCTGCGGGTCGATATCATTAAAGGCGAGCACCTTGTCATCCTCATACACCTTTGATGAGGGGATGTCTCCGCATGCTATCTTGCAAAACAGACAGTCATTCATAAAGTTATCTCCTTTCCGGGAAAAAATTTAAACAAAAGTCTTTATTTTATCATTTCTGCGACAATTCCGACGGCCTGAGAAACAGCGCTCTCAAGCAACGACGCGTCCTTTGCTCCGGCCATTGCGCTGTCGGGACGTCCGCCGCCCTTGCCGCCTGTCAGTGCGGCAACCGCGCTGACAAGTTTGCCTGCGTGAGCGCCCTTTGCCACGGCCTCCTTGCCTGCGCAGGTGGCTATCATACTCTTGCCGTCGCAGCTTGAAGCAAAAATTGCAACAGCAGCCGGCATGCTGTCCTTTATCTTATCGCACATTGCGCGCAGAGCGTCGGCTGAAGCGTTTTCAACAACAGCCTTGATAACCTTAACGCCGCCCACTTCGGTGGCGTTATTGATGTAACCCTCAACACGCATCGCGGCGATTTTAGCGTTGAGCGTATCGACCGCTCTTTCTTTTTCTTTAAGCTCGGCGCTCAGCTTTGCTACGTGACCGACAAGCTCGGCAGGGTTGGAGAGCTTGATTGCCGCCGCAGCCTGATTGAGCGTATTTTCGGTATCGGCAAGCATTTTAAGCACGCCCTCACCGGTAACTGCTGTGATTCTTCTTACGCCTGCCGCAACCGAGGATTCGGAAACGATCTTGAAAAGACCGAGACGGGCGCAGTTGTCGATGTGAGTACCGCCGCAGAATTCAATGGAGAAATCGCCCGCGATTACAACACGTACGACATCGCCGTACTTCTCTCCGAACAGCGCCATGGCTCCGAGTTTCTTTGCTTCTTCGATGGGCATTTCGGGATTCTGCACCGCTGTCGCCTTGAAGATTTCGGCGTTTACCAAAGCCTCGACCTTGGCAAACTCTTCGGGAGTAACCGCCGAAAAATGGGTAAAGTCAAAACGTGTTTCTTTATCGTTTACAAGCTGACCGGCCTGCTCAACGTGAGAGCCGAGAACGGTTCTCAGTGCTGCCTGCAAAAGGTGAGCCGCGGTATGGTTTCTTCTTATTCTCAGTCTTCTTTCGGTGTCAATTTCAACCTTAACGGCCTCGCCTACAGAAATTTCACCCGAGCGGACAACAGCCTTATGCATGAAAATGCCTGCCGCGCTCTTTGTGGTGTCTAAAACTTCAACCTCCGCGCCCTGCGAACGGATAAAGCCTGTATCGCCCACCTGTCCGCCGCTTTCGGCATAGAACGAGGTCTTATCGAGAATAATCAATACTTCCTCATCCTCGCCCGCGCTGTCTATTCTTTTGCCTTCGGAGAGAATTGCAAGCACCTTCGCGTCGGCGGTATCCTCTGTGTAACCGACAAACTCGGTCTTTTCGATATCGGTAAGAGAATCCATACCGTCCGACCATGCCTCGGCGCCTGCGTTTTTACGCTTGCTTCTTGTCTCCTTGCGGTAGTTGTCATAAATCTTGCGGAAGCCATCGGTGTCAACCTTCATGCCTTTATCGGCAAGGATTTCAACAGTAAGGTCGATGGGGAATCCGTATGTATCCTGAAGCTTGAAAGCGGCCTCGCCCGAGAGAACGTCACCGTTATGCTCGGCAACAAAGCTCTCAAGCACCTGCATGCCCTGGTCGATGGTTTTAGCGAAGCTTTCCTCTTCAACCGAGATGATTTTCTTGATAAAATCGCGCTTTTCGGCAAGTTCGGGGTAAGCCGATTTATTTTCCTCAATAACCGTATCGCAAATCTCGGCAAGGAAGGTATCTTTAATGCCTAAAAGTCTGCCGTGACGTGCGGCACGGCGGAGCAGACGGCGCAGAACGTATCCGCGTCCGTTGTTTGAGGGCATAACGCCGTCGCCTATCATAAAAGTGGTGGAACGGATGTGGTCGGTAATAACACGCAGCGAAATATCGCTTTTGGGGTCTGCGCCGTATTTGACATTTGCAATGCGGCTTATGTGCTTCATGATATTCTGCACGGTATCGACAAGGAAGAGGTTGTCAACCCCCTGCATTACACATGCAAGACGTTCAAGTCCCATACCGGTGTCGATATTGGGGTGGTCAAGCGGAGTGTAGTTGCCCTTGCCGTCGGAATCAAACTGGGTGAATACGTTGTTCCAGACCTCCATATATCGGTCGCAGTCGCAGCCTACGCCGCAGGTGGGCAAGCCGCAGCCGTACTTTTCGCCGCGGTCAAAGTATATCTCGGAGCAGGGTCCGCAGGGACCCGTGCCATGCTCCCAGAAGTTGTCTGACTTTCCAAGACGAACCATGTGGGAAGGGTCTACCCCTACCTCTTTTGTCCATATATCGTAGGCCTCATCGTCCTTTTCGTAAATGGAAACATATAAAAGCTCGGTGGGAATTTCGAGCACCTTTGTCAGAAACTCCCATGCCCACGCGGTTGCCTCATGCTTGAAGTAATCGCCGAAGGAGAAGTTGCCCAGCATCTCAAAATATGTGCCGTGGCGTGCGGTAATGCCCACGCTCTCGATATCGGGAGTGCGGATGCACTTCTGGCAGGTAGTTACCCTTTTGCGGGGAGGCATGACCTCGCCGGTAAAAAACTTTTTCATGGGAGCCATACCCGAGTTGATAAGCAGCAGAGAATTATCTCCCTTGGGAATAAGGGGAAAACTCGGCAGTCTCAGATGTCCCTTGCTTTCAAAAAATGAGAGATACTTTTCTCTCAGCTCGTTAAGTCCTGTCCATTCCAAAATTAATACACGTCCTTTAATCAATTTGCAAAAAAATAAGGCTATGCCGTCCGATATGGGACGAGCAGAGCCGTGGTACCACCCAAATTGCGCCCATGCGGGCGCCGCTTTTGTTTTCTTTAACGCAGAAAGTACGTTTTGCTCATCGCAAAAAGCTCCGGAACCGGCAATTCCGACATTGCACATGGCAAGAGGCTTTCAGCCGCGGCCTCTCTCTCTTTGGCCGGCAAAAATCGGATAAAGTTCCCTAAAAAACGCCTTTAAATATATTACCCGTATATTATACCCGTCCCGTGCGCTGTTGTCAAGCGATTAAGCCCTTTAACAAAATAAAAAACAAATGTTAAATATTTATTAAACGGGTTGAAATAAAAGGAATTTGCGTATATAATTAGCATTGATTATTTTTAATGAAAGTTGGCCGATTAATGAACTTTACAGAAGATCATGCCGAAAGTCTCGGCAAGCCTTCCTTTTCCGTGACCTTAAGGGACAAGATCAACAGGTTCCGCGGCAGCCGCACCATTCAGAGCTACAATGCGCGGCCGATGAAAATGTCCCACCGCATAATCATTTCCGTATTATCGCTTATATGCGTTATGATGCTGAGTATATTCAGCATTGGCGCGGTATTCCTTTCCAGAATCAACCACACCGATCTTGACGATATGAACGGTACAGGCGGAGAATGGAAAACCATTGAGGAAATTGTGGAATCGGACTTTCAGGACGAGGACGCTCCCTCATACGAAGAGGTTGATTCTCTCGACGAGGTAGATGTTCCCAACGGCCAGATCATTTTTGACGAGGATATCGTCAACATCATGCTTATCGGTGCGGACAACTCCGACGGTACAAGCCGTTCCGACAGTATGATGATTGTTTCTGTCGACTACCGCAACAAACAGATAAAGCTTACATCGCTAATGCGTGATATGTACGTTTCCATTCCCGGAAAGACCTCAAACCGTATAAACTCGGCATACAACTGGGGCGGAGCAAAG
>JAFRVM010000039.1 GCA_017438505.1 Clostridia bacterium
GATGATGAAGCTATGACCGGCAAATCAGAAGTAAAACTGTTCTGACAAAAAAACAAAGCCACACACGCCGTGCGGCTTTGTTTTTTTATTTTAGAAATGCCATACTGTCCCTCGGGTGATCAAAAATTGAAAATCCGGAGCTGTGAAAATAAAAAAAGAGAACCCCGTACGCGAAATGCGCGCCCGGGCTCTCGACGGGACGTGACTGATTACAGCACAAATGACAGACGCGAGACGGCGAGTATAAATAGAAAAAGCCCCGTACGCGAAATGCGTGTCGAGGCTCTCGACTGGAGCGGGAAACGGGGTTCGAACCCGCGACATTCGGCTTGGGAAGCCGACGCTCTACCGCTGAACTACTCCCGCATTTTTAACTTTAACAGTATTCTATCACAACCGCGCGGCAAAATCAATATCAATAAAAAAACACCCACCCGGGATTTGTCGATTTCGGGCGGGTTTTGCGTTAAAATCTGAAATAAATAAAGGGATTATAGGTCTCGGCGGCTATCGAAATTATACAAAAAGCAAACAATGCAAACAAAACTACAATTTGTATATACGGCAGAGCGGTGCTAAGCACCTTATTTTTCTCTGCGACAGGTTTAAGCTTGGGAATGATAAGCCGCTGAGCAACTCCGCAGAACAGTATCGCGGCAGCAAGGGCGATGACTGTTTTTGCCGAAACAAATTCACCGACGCTCCACATTTTTCCCTTTGCGGGGGTGACCATGGCCATAAGATATAGCAGAGCGTTTTTAATTCCGTGCGAGCGAAAGAGCACCCAGCCGATAAAAACTGCAAGCAATGCGTATATTCTGCATACGAACGCGGGGAGCTTTTGCAAAAGCTTGCCTAAAAACAGTCTTTCGGCAACAAGGAATATACCGAAATAAAGACCCCACGCCACAAAGTTGCTTGCCGCCCCGTGCCACAGGCCTGTCACGGCAAAGACGATAAGAATGTTTAGGCAGGTGCGGGCAATGCCCTTTCGGTTGCCGCCCAAGGGGATATACAGGTATTCCCTGAACCACGAGGATAGCGAGATATGCCATCTGCGCCAGAAATCCTGAACGGAAGTCGAGGTATAGGGCAGGTTGAAGTTCTCATTAAAGCCAAAGCCAAACATTTTTCCGAGCCCTATTGCCATATCGGAATAGCCGGAAAAATCATAGTAGATCTGCATTCCGTATAAAGCTGCGCCCATCCATGCAATAAGCGGAGAGAGCTGGTCGGAGGGTAGGTCAAATATATTGTCCGCAGCCACGGCAACCGTGTTGGCAATGAGCACTTTTTTTGAAAGACCGACTATAAATCTGCGTATGCCCTGCGCAGCCAAAGCCGTATCGACCGTACGGCTTGAGAGCTGATCCTCAATATCGCTGTAACGCACTATGGGACCGGCTATAAGCTGAGGGAAAAGCGAGATATAAAGCGCAAGTCTGAATATATTTTTCTGAGCCTTTACCTTGCCGCGCCCGACGTCGATAACATACGAGAGCGCCTGAAAGGTATAAAATGATATGCCTATGGGCAGGACGATATCACGCAGAGCGAGAGTCTGTCCGCCTGACACCTTGTTTAATGTATCTGCAAAAAAATTAAAATATTTAAAATAGAAGAGCAGGCCGATATTTACAATTACCGCAAGGATAACAAACAGCTGTTTATACTCTTTGTATTTACCGAGCGCAAGACCGAAAAGGTAGTTTGCCGCAATTGAAAAAAGCATCAAAAGCACATACTTAGGCTCGCCCCACGAATAAAAGAGCAGACTGGCGCAAAGCAGAAGACCGTTTTTATATTTTATTCCCGGCGCAAGCTGATACAAAATCAGCACAGCAGGCAAAAAGACCCATAAAAAGGTCATTGAGCTAAATAACATACAAACAATCCTTTGTGTTTTCAGATATCAGACCGTTTTTTTATGCGGAAGCATGCAAACCAGTAGGCAGCACGCAGCAGCGCTGAAGAGAATGTAAGAATAAGTCCGGCGTCAAGACCGGGTGTGCGATAGGTAAATTCAATGGTATTGTCGCCGGCGGGACAGCGCACCGCCATCAGGCCGAAATCGACATCTTCAACTTTTACCGGATTGCCGTTTACCTTCGCGCTCCATCCGTCCTCATAGGGCACGGAGAAAAATACCATATTTTCCTTTTCCAGAACTATTTTGCTTGTAAAACTGTGGTTTGTGCGTTCAAAGCTGTAGGAATGTTCATCGGCAAGGGCGGCGCAGTCCTCGGCGTAGACCTCGGGGGAATAGCTGAGGTTTTCGTCAGGCAATTCCTCAAGTAAATCATAGCCGAAGTTGACTATCTGCTCGTCACTGAGCACGAGAGCCTTTAAAACAGCCAGATGGCGCGAGGCGGGACCGACATTTTCAAAGCGAGTCTTGCTTATGTAATAATCAAATGTAAAGCCGTAGGGAACGTAGTTGTCGTTTACATATATATCAAAGCCATTCTGATTGTCATAGTAGGAATAACCGTGACTGAGCAGTATCTGACCTGTCGAGGTCTCGGGGGTCAGGGTGTCGTCGTCCTCCTCGGCAAAGATGTATTTGACGCTGAGCAGCTCGCGCAGACCGTATTTTTGGATTTCCGGGCGGGAGGCGACAAGGCGCTCCACACCGAATTCGGTGTAAAAGCTTATTACCGAGCCGGGCACAACCGAATGGAAGGTCTGCAGGCAGGGCTTCTGCCAGAACATTCCTAGGTTGTTCATGCCGTTGTAAACGTCTATACGGTATGCGCCGTCAAGTCCGTCCTCTTCATAAAGGTCGATTTTGTCGCGGCCCTCAAGGGCAAGGGGGATAATATAGCTGCGGGAATCGTATGAGAGGGTTTTTGCAAGGCCAAAGTAGAAGCCGGTAAAAATTACGGTTACGGCCAGTACTCCCGAAACAGCAACGGTAAGAGCTTTTTTTATTTCTTTCTGTTTTTTGTGGTAAAGAACAATGCAGGTAAGCAGCAGGGATAAAAGAGCGATTGCCGTGTAAATCCACAGTCGGTCACGGTAGTTCATCACGCCGAAGGTGAGTATCTCGCCGGCGTTTTCGTCTTCAATGGCATTTGGGCAAAGTCCTATTGCCGCGGCAATGGCAACTGTAATTCCCGCGGACCATCTGACGGCTCTCGGCCAGTCGGTATCCGTGTCCTCAAAGGCGATAACGGTTGCCAGCGAGGTCATAAGGGTGAGCATGTAGAACCATCGGGCGTAATATGAACTGTTGAAGAGATAGAAAGAAGCGTTAAGAGCGGGAATAATAGAAAACAGCAGTAATAGCCAGATGATTCGTTTTAGCCAGCTTGACTTTTTCCACTGCAGAAGTCCAATAACGCCTGTCATGCCGAACATTGGCAGCCATGCGCCGACAGATGACCATTTGGCGTTGGAATCGGGAGTAAAGTTGGGACGGGCGGGAATATCCGGCGGGAAGAAAAGGCTTTGCAGAATATGTACATACCTCTGGGAATTGTGGAAAACAAGTGCGTTCCAGCCTTCAATATAGTTGTCGGTGCGCGGGTTGGAGAGCACGGTCAGCACGGCCGGCAGAATAATAACTCCTGCCATAGCAAGACCTGTTACAGCCTCAAAGGCTATTGTCAGGGCGTGACGGGGCCTCAGTTTCCAGTCGCCGGAGGTGGCACGGATAAAGAAATAAATAATTGTAAATACAACCTGTCCGGCAAAGAAGAAATAGTTATTCATTGCGCAGGCAAAAACTGCAAGGGCAAACCAGCCTATGCGGTCGTTTGTCACAAGCTCTTCAAGAGATATTAAAAGCAGGGGAAGCAGGATAATGGCCTCGTGGAAGTGGTTGAAGAATATATTGTATATGGAAAAACCCGAAAAACCGTACATAAGTCCGCCCACAAGAGCGAGATTTTTGTTTTTTACAAACCGCTTTATAAAGGCACAGCCGGTTACCGAGGCAAGGGAAATCTTGAGCATAAGAAGGGGAGCGACCATGTAGGGTACCCATGAGCTCGGGAAGGGGATTGTCAGCCAGAAAAAGGGACTGCCTATAAGATAAAAGGCGTAGGAGCCTATGGTGTTGGAGCCAAGATCGGTAGTCCAGCTCCACAAAAAGTCGCCGCTGCGCACAGCGTCGTGCACCATTTGATAAAAGGGAATCTGCTGTACGTTGTAATCGCCGTACATAAAGAAATATCCTCTGTCGTAAATCATAAAGGGCAGAAAAACAACTATGCAGGTGATAAAAGCAATTAAAAATGTACGCAGATAGATTGATTTTATTCTTTTTTGCGGAGAAAAAACTTTGTTGACAGACGATTTAACAAACAGCATATTTATGCCTCCAAATTTGATTGCAAACACGGCCCGAGGGTGTTATAATCAATGTATAAAATGTAAAGGGGAAAACAGTATGCAGGACAGTTTTTTTGCCATGCTTTCGAGAATGAAATATATTAACCGCTGGGCGCTTATGCGCAACACAAGCTTCGAGAGTCTGAGCGAGCATTCGCTTGAGGTGGCTGTAATTGCCCACGCCCTCGCCGTTATAAACAACGTGAGATTTCAGGGAAACCTGAATCCCGAGCGGGCGGCAGTGCTTGCCATTTTTCACGATGCGCCGGAAATTCTGACCGGAGACATGCCTACTCCGGTAAAATACTACAACGAAGAAATCCGAAGCGCATATAAACAGGTGGAATCCGCGGCGGTGGATAAGCTTGTGGGTATGCTGCCCGATGATTTGCAGGACGCATACAAAGAGCTTCTTATGCCCGGTGACGCACAGTATAAAAAGATAATAAAGGCTGCCGATAAAATTTCCGCGATTATTAAATGCATAGCGGAGCGCAGAGCGGGAAACTGCGAGTTCTTATCGGCGGAAAAATCCACCCTTGAGCTGATTGAAAACTGCGGTCTGCCCGAAGCGAAGGCGTTTCTCGAGGAGTTTATACCTGCCTACACCCGCACACTCGATGAGCAATAACTAATTATAACATAAAGTTTTGAATAACTCAATCACCATATAAATTAATTTGTGAAGGGGAAGAATAATATGCTGCGAAACGATTACAGCGAAATTGCCGCGCCGCAGGTGCTCGAAGCTCTGCAAAAATGCGCGGGAGAACAGAACGTAGGCTACGGGCTGGATGTTCACTCAAAAAAAGCCGAAAAACTTATACTTGAAAGATTCGGGCTTTTCGAAAATGAGGCAAAGGCGCATTTTCTCGCCGGAGGAACCCAGACAAACGCGACGGTTATTTCGTATTTTCTGCGCCCGTACGAGGCGGTCATCGCCTGCGCCAGCGGCCATATAAACGTGCATGAGACAGGAGCGGTAGAGGGTACGGGACACAAGGTTTACACCTGTCCGTCCGCTGACGGAAAACTTCTGCCGGAAGATATCGAAAAAGCGGTTTTACTGCACGCTGACGAGCACATGGTAAGCCCCAAAATGGTCTATATCTCAAATTCCACCGAAACCGGCACGATTTATACCAAAGCCGAGCTCCTGAGCCTCCGCGGGGTGTGCGACAAATACGGGCTTCTGCTCTTTATGGACGGAGCGAGGCTGGGAGTTGCCCTTACCTGCGAAAAAAATGATGTTACCTGTGAATTTATCGGGGAAATCTGCGATGTTTTTTACGTGGGCGGCACAAAAAACGGCGCGCTGATGGGTGAAGCGGTGGTAATTAAGAATAAAATCGACGCAGGCTCATTTCGGCACCACATAAAAAACCGCGGCGCTATGCTTGCCAAAGGCTTTGCCGTGGGAATACAGTTTAAGCGGCTGTTTGAGGACGGTTTGTACTTTGAGCTTGCCAAAAACAGCAACCGCACCGCCGATATTATCCGCGCAGGGCTGAATGACGCCAAAATACAGACGATCGGTAATTCGCCCACAAACCAGATTTTTATTAATGTAAAAAGAGATCTTGCGGACGCTCTGATCGAAAAATTCGGGCTGGAGCTTTGGGAGGACTGCGGCCATTCAAAGACGGTAAGAATAGTAACCTCCTTTGCGACTGCCGATGAGGAATGTGAAAAATTGATTGGGTTTATTAAAAGCCGCTGAAAAAAGGCTCTCCTTTTTAGGGAGAGCCTTTAACTTTGATTTTCAGTTGTTGCCGGTAAGAATACTTACATAGGCGGGGTCATCCCATGTAAGGGTATTGCGGTTGAAAATCTGATATTCATTGTTTCCACCGTTATCCCATACAACACAGGGATAGCCGAGACTCCTCGCTTTGGAGAGGTAGTAACTTGCCCAGGAGTTGCGGCTTGTGCCGTCGGTCTTTACATAGCAGCCGAACTCGCCGATGATAACCGGCACATTGTTTTTGGCCGCCTGCATTGCCGAAATATTATTAAACAGGGTGTCAAGCTGCGACTGAATACTCAAGTTGTAAGGGGATTCGTGGTCTACAGCAAAATTATAGGGTGTGTAGGCGTGAATGGAAACAATAACGTGGCTGTCTCCGGAGGGGATGGTCAGCGCGTTCATCGGAGCGGGCGAGGAGCTCGCGGCATAGGTGGGAAGCATTACGCAGCGGTCGGTGGCGTTTTTGCCGCCTGTCGCTCTTATTGCGGCCAGAGCCGCGGCGCCTAGCTGATTTACTCTCTCGTAGCTTGCGGCGTTCCCGCTCCACTCGTCGTCAGAGCCGATATCGCGCGTCTCGTTCATAACCTCAAAAATAAGGTGCTGGTCGTAATCGGCAAATTCATTTGCTATCTGAGTCCAAACGGCCGTCAGCTCGGCGCTCATAGTCTCGACGCTCATGGAGCCGTCAACATTTATCCAGTTATCCTCGTGGTGGGTGTTTAAAATAACAAAGGTGTTTTCGTCAATTGCGTAATCGACCACTTCGCGCACCCTCGCCATCCATACGGGGTCTATCCGATAGGTGTCGGGGTCGATGTGCTGAGCCCAAGTTACGGGGATTCTTATTAGGTCAAAGCCACCCGCCTTTACGCCGTCTATCATAGCCTTTGAGGTGACGGGATTGCCCCACGCGGTCTCGTATCTCTCGGGGGTTCTGTCGGTGTAAAGATCAATCCATTCGCCCCAGGAATCAAGGGTGTTGCCGAGATTCCAGCCGGCGTTTATCATGCTGACTATTTCGGCCGCCGATTTATCCCACAGTCCTTCGGGCTCGGGAATATTTCCGGACAGTATATCGGCGGTGACGGAAGAATACTCAAAGGCACAGTTTCCGGCGTAAATTTTAAGATTTACGGGAGCGGGTATTTCCACGCGCTTTTGTATGCTCCAGGTGCGAACGCCCGCGTTATCACTGTAATTTTCAAAGCCTGCGAGGATATTTGCAAAGGCGTATAACTGGC
>JAFRVM010000040.1 GCA_017438505.1 Clostridia bacterium
ACATTCAGCTTGTTAAAGTAATCGGCAGGTGTGCGGCGCACAATGTACTCATACTCGCCGTCACCGTCAAGGTCGCCCACGGAAGCGTCGTCAACTATGTAATCGCCCTTGTCGTACTTGACAACAGGTATAGAAAGATATTCCTTATCCCATGCGACTGTTTCAGCCTTGTCAATTGGTTCCGCGCTTGTAGGCTCGGTTGTGCTTGCCGCTTCGTAAATATGAATATTGTATCTGTCGCCCGGCTTGCCGTTTGCGTCAAAGTAGTTTGTCGTGTCGCGTACCTCGGCAATATATTCGTCATTTCTGAATATCTGCGCATAGTTATCCGCCTTATCCGTGCCGAGATAACGCCAGCTTACAAGTATTCCGCTGCCCGATAGAACGGCTGCCAAGCCGCGGCTTAAATCCTCCGCCTGCTTTAAATTGTGCGGTCTTGCGTCAAACAATTTTTGTGTTTGATCCTTTGCCGCCGCATTTTCGGTATCGGTAAATTTCGCGCCGATGTCAAAATCCGCCGCAAACGCGGCTATGGAACCCGCGAGCATAGTTGCGGCTAAAAAAGCCGAGATTATTTTTTTCATTTTTCTTCCTCCCCTGTTTTCTATTTAATAGTATAATTTTATCATATTTTACGGGATTTGTATAGATGGAATATTTTTAATTTTTTTGCTGTTTCGCCGCGGTTGACAATTGAAGCGATATGTTATATAATTATCAAATAGAGTGTAAAGGAGAAATACCATTGGAAGAAACGAGAACAGGCGGAAAAAAGGAGTTTTTATTTTCTGTTTTATGGGCGGTTTTGCTGCTCTTTATCGGAAGATTTTTAATATTTGCCATTCCCGATTATAAGGTAATCGGCGCGGTTATTACGCTTCTTTTGTTCTGCGTGCTCGGATTTTTTGTAATGACGCGCTACAGCGCGGTATACACATATTCCCTTAAAAATAACCGTTTCCGCGCAAACCGTAAAATCGGTCACAGGAATAAGGAGTATGAGGTTTCGTTATCGGGTGTTAAGTCCATAACCAGAAAACGTCCTCCCCACTCCCCAAGGGCGCAGAATATGCGGACAACGGTATTTTCAAAAAAGAATGTCCGCTACATTCTCTACAGGAAAAACAAAAGAGATATGCTTCTCGTATGCACTATATCGGATGAAATGGCTGAAAAGTTAAAGAGCAGCCTTAAACACGCAAAGTAAAGAGGTTATATATATGGAAGTTATTGGAGTTCGTTTTAAGAGCGCAGGTAAGACATATTATTTTAGTCCGAACGGCTTTAACGTAAAACAAGGCGATAATGTTATCGTTGAAACAGCGCGCGGTCTTGAGTACGGCGAGGTCGTTATGGGAAAAAGAACGATTGAAGCGGATCAGTTCAAAAAGCCCGTCAAGGAGGTTGTCCGCGTCGCTACCGAGGAGGATACGGAACGCTGCAGGCAAAACAAGGAATTGGAAAAGGAGGCATACAAGATATGCCTTGAAAAGATTGCCGAGCACAAATTAGAGATGAAGCTGGTTGAAGTGGAGTATACCTTTGACGGCAATAAAATTCTTTTCTACTTCACAGCCGACGGCAGAATAGACTTTCGCGAGCTTGTAAAGGATTTGGCTACGATTTTCCGCACACGTATTGAGCTTAGGCAGATTGGCGTGCGCGATGAGGCAAAAACGCTCGGCTCAATCGGCGTCTGCGGCAGAAGCCTTTGCTGCAGCCGGTTTTTGGAGGAGTTTGTTCCCGTGTCAATCAAAATGGCAAAGGAGCAGGGCTTGTCGCTTAACCCCTCGAAAATCTCAGGCGCGTGCGGCAGACTTATGTGCTGCTTAAAGTACGAGCAGGATACGTATGAGGAGCTTTTAAAGGTTACACCCAGACAGGGCGCGCTTGTCAAGACTCCTGCCGGCAACGGTACGGTTGAGTATGTGAGCCTTTTAAAGGGACTTGTCAAGGTGAAATTAGAGGATGAAAACGAGAAAACCTTGAAAGAATTTAACGTTTCAGATGTAAAACTTTTAAAGAAAA
>JAFRVM010000041.1 GCA_017438505.1 Clostridia bacterium
CGGCAGGGCTTACAGAAAGCGCGTCGGGGTAGTTGTTGCCTGCTGCAACAAAGAAATTTCTGGCTGTTGTGCCTTTTACCTCATTTAATTTCTGAGCGATTTTTACAGCAGTCTCGTAACGGGATGTGCCGTAAACTCGCTCAACCTGATATCCTTTAGCGGCAATTTGAGTTTCAATGTTGCTGTTAACCGCCGCAGTACCGCCAAGGATTATTACCTTTCTTACACCCGCGCTCTGAAGCTGATCAAGCACTTCGGTTTCAAGCACGGATTTGTTGGCTGTAAGAATAATCGGAGCATCCAGCGCATAAGCAAGAGGTCCGCCCGCAAGAGCGTCGGCAAAGTTGTATCCATTGGTAAGAATAGCGGTGTTTGAACCTGATGTCCATCCGTATTTTGCAACGGCGATGGACGTATTTACTCTGGAATTGCCGTAAAGACGCTTGGTATCATACGCGCCGCCTGAAGTTTTAAGAATGATGGAATTTTTACCGGGCTCATATCTTCCGCGATAATAGCTCTCACCTTCAACCGGATAGTAAGCCAGACATTTATAGGTAAGAATTCCGTCATTGCTGACGTTTAACGAAGAAACTTCGGCATAATAAGGCAGCGCTCCGCACTCGTCGCTCTGCATTGTGTATAAAAGTGTAGTTGCACCTGTGCGCAAATTGTATTCATATATCTTCTGGCCGTTTGAATAGATCATGAAATCGCCGTAAAATGCGATGCTGTTTGCGCTTATTCCCAGATTGACGGGGTTGTTTCCGTTATAATCGCAGCGCCAAACCGAACCGTCTTTGATATAATACCAATAACCGTTTTTATAATGCTGCGTACTGTTTGTTCCGCGGGGAAGATCTTCGTATTCACGGTTTGAGCAAACTATATTATTATCTGTTACCCAGTCATGATGTTCGTAACTGTTTATAAAGTCGCTGTCGCTGTGCAGAAAATAGCTGTAATAGATCTGACCGGGAGTATCGGGCACAGGGTCGTCCCATGTTGCGTCAACATGATACCAGCTTCCGCCGATGCGTACCATATTCCATGCGTGATTCATCTGACGGCTTGTAGCAATAACACATTCAACACCCAAAACATCCATTAAAAGCTTATACGCTTCGGAATAAGCCTGGCAGACGCCTGTCTTTGATGTTAAAATGGTATATCCGTCATAAATAGAGTAGGTAAGGTCATACTGGCAGTTGTAAACAAGCCAGTCGTGAACGGCAAGAACCTTTTCAAACTCGGTTGCACCCGTGGGGATTGAGCCGGTTATCTCATCCACGACAGCTTTTAAAGCGGCATATCTTTTTGCGTAGGTCAATTTGTCGGAATAATAATAAAGATTAATTTTTGTTATAACATTGCTGCTGGTATAGTAAGACCAGCCGTAATAGTCGAGACGCGCGGCCGTGTACTCGAGCGGATAAGCGCTGTAAACAGCTGCCATAACGTCGTTAATCTCCGAGGTTTTTACTTTGTAGGATTCTATGCTGACATTGCTTTTTCCCGACTTCATAGCGTTAATTATAGCCGAAAGCAGCGCGCTGCTGTATGGCTTTGTCGCCATAGGCGGCTTTATAACGTCTTCACCCGGAGTTGCATTTTTAGCTCTTGCAAGGTTAAAGTTTTCAAAATATTCCTCATAAGAGCCCTGATGAACAGCCTCGTCCTCCTCTGCTGCAAAAACGTACAAAGGAGTGGCAAGCATAAGTAAAACCAGTAAAACAGAAATAAGTTTTTTCATAAATCATCTAACCTCCGTTTATATATAATTTCGGACAATATAAATATAGCACTTTTTTATAAAGATGTCAAACAGGCCATCTGAAAAATACAACAAATAAATTACAAATAGTTAAAGTGTTGTAACAACTGTTGAAAAAAAATAAGAAATCTGTTATTATACTCTTGTACACCGATATTTCATTAATTTGCAAGGGGGTATACATATTAAAAAGAGAAATAAAACCGCCGCAAATAACAAAACCAAAAGAAAAAATGTAAAAATCACAATTATCGCCGTTATTTTCAGTGCTTTGTGTCTGCTTATATGCTGCGTATTTACTCTGTATCTTTCCGACTGGCCGGCATTTTTCACCGATCATAAGGAAGCCGCCGCAACAACCGGCAGCTCTTCTGTTTCGGTAGACATCCCCTATCAGACCGCGCAGACCGCAATCGAGAAAGGCATAAGCTGTCCCTATGCCAAAGTTATTTACTCGCCCGAAGATTTTTCCGATTACAGCGCCGCATATGACGACGCCTTTGATTTCGGTGACATAAGCATGGCGGACTCCTTTATGCAAATTGCAGGAAGCTACGGTGCAAACTTCTTTTCCGACAACATCATAGTGCTTGTCGCGCTCAGCGACAATATATCGACCTTTTATCCCTCGTCCTGCTATATTGATGAATTTAATTGCCTTAACGTAAAAATCCTTCAGAATGCTGATTTATACGACGGCAATTATGTCAAGGGCGGTCATATTTTTATTGAAATGCAGAGACCGTCAGAAGATATTTCTTTGGTAAATGTAATTATATAAAATTTCGGAGGTAATAAAAATGCTCAAAAAAACTTTGATATCCGTTGCACTAATCGCTTCAATGTGCCTTACACTATGCAGCTGCAGGGACAAGTATGGACACTACTTTTTTGAGAAAAAAGAGGGTGACGACTATGTGGCCGGTCTTAACAGCTATGAAGAGAACTCGTCCGAGGCGGAGGTTTCCTCTCAAATTGACCCTGAAAAAGCATCCTATACGGTAAAATATGAAAACAGCCAGGGCAAAAAAACCGTCACAACCGAAAGCGGCAGAATTATCGTTTGCGAAATCGACGTAAACATTCCCGTATTTAAAATTTCAAGCCCTGACATCGACTGCACAAAAAGCGAAAGAGCAGTAAACGAATACTTCGGTCTTCTCGCCCGAGAGTATGAGCTTGAAGGGGACAATCTGGGCAAAGATGCTCTGGAGGAACAGCAGAAAGCTTCGGAAAACAACAGCTATTTTGCTCCTTTTGAGTATTCAATTACATATCAGATAACAAAGTGTACAAAAATCATAAGCGCGGCATTTGTTAATTATCAGTATCTCGGCGGCGTACATGGCTCGACTTTTATTGAAGGCCACACTCTTTCGGCTGTAACCGGAGAAGAACTGAAACTTGATGATATAGTAAAAAATAAAGAGGCATTTTACGAGTATTCGGCCGAATATGTACGTCAGGTGCTTGACGGCGGCGAGTATAATCCCGACGACGGATATGAGACAAAGCTGCTTGATGTTTTAAAGGAAGCACCGTGGTATCTGACAAACGACGGTCTTGTATTTGTAATTAATGAGTACATTATCGCCCCCTATTCCGAAGGCGCATATCAGATCACTATTCCCTACAGCGAGGCAGCCGATTATTTTGTTGACGGCCTTGTAAAATAAGAAAGGAAGTATTTAGTTATGAAAAAGATTTTAGCGTTTCTTCTTTCCGCAGCAATGATTTTTGCCCTCGCTTCCTGCGGCGGCAAAACCTCCCCCTCCGGTAACGAATCCGAAGCGGCTGCTCCCACCGAGGTAGCCAAAATCGATATGACCGAAGATCAGCAGTACAGCGCAAACACCTTTATCAGTGCCTTTGCCGAGCAGGGTTTTTCCGGCTATGACAAAAAAGCTGCGATTGATCCGGGTCAGCTTATGCTTTTTGCATTCAAGTACAACAATATGAACAACAATAATTTAAATGCCGAGTATGTTCAGGAAGGCGACTATAACATAAGATTTTCCTTAAAGTACATTAATGACATTCTTGACCGCTTTTTCGGTTTGACCCTTACCGAAGAGCAGGCTTCGGCATTGGAAAGCTCTCCCCGATACAGCTTTAAAGACGGCAATTTTTACATTAATATCGGCGACGGAGAAGCCCACACCTCACTTGCGATTGTAGATTCTCTTACCAGCCTTTCCGACGGCACATATAAAATGCATTTTAAGATTTATGCTTTGGATTTGGACGTTTATTATGATAACAACGGCATCTCCAAAAAATACTATCAAATGACAGGCGAACAGGCAGACACATGCGCAGAGCTGGAATATGCCTATGACGGCACGGCGGTTGCAAGCCCGTATAACTTTAACGGCGTTGACACCTATCAGCTTAGCAGCATAATTATTAACTACTGATTCTAAAACTTCCGGGCTTCTTTCAGTTTTTTATGAAAGCAGCCCGGCGTTTATCAAAAATCAAGAAATTTGAAGGGTGACTGATTATGAAAAAAATTATTTCTTTTATGC
>JAFRVM010000042.1 GCA_017438505.1 Clostridia bacterium
CACCGATTTTCCGGTCAGCAATATTTTCGCCCGAAAGGATAAGGTGTTTTTCCACAACGACCGCGATTTTACCATAGAATATATCACCGCGGATATGTCAGCCGCCAGGACAATTGCAAAAGATGTTTACGGCACCGAGATGAATATCAGCGGCGAAAGGCTGTATTATCTCAGCGGAGAGACAGTCCGCAGCGTGTGTTCGGTAAAGCTCGACGGCTCGGATGCTAAAACACATATAGATATCGGCGGCGGCCACAGCTTTATGATAACTAAAAAAGGATGCTTTATCATAATAGAGGGAAACCTTTACAGGCTTGATCTGGCCGCAAAAAAGTATAAACTTATAAAAGAAAATGTAAAAAGCTTCAATATTGACGGCGATACCCTCTATTTTGTATCTCCCGATGACAAATACCTGTACAAATGCCCCCTGAGCAATACCGATGCGGTCACCAAAACCTCGGTTTACGACTGCAACAGCGTGGGTATAGCAAACGGTCAGGTGTTTACACCGGCGTATGACGTCATTTACCGTCTTGAAGATGGCGGATATGCGACATACGGACGTTATAAGTCGATAAACGAAGCAAATTAAAACGCGACATGCAGTATACTATATTAGTATACTTCGCTTTGACGCAGACCATAAAAAAAATAAAAGGTATGCTTAATGTTTTTGTCGCTGACAAGAGTTACAAACCTGTAACTACGTTACCGATTTGTAACTAAATTGTCATTCTTTTGTGTATTAAAAGCCTTGAATTTTCTTTAAGTCTACCTTATTATATTATTGTAAAAGAAAGTAGCAGGTGTGCGATATGTTAAGTCAGCTTTTATCCCTTTGGCAGTCAAAAAACTCACTGGACGTTGAGGACGGCTTTGTATACGGCGTTTTTAACGATATCGGTTTTTCCGTCAACGATGAAACCGGCGGTAAGCTTATCGTAGTCAGCGCGGTCGCAAATGCCAACGAAAGCTACAAGAGAATGCAGGAGCTCTGCCGTATGATGGGCGGGTGCTTCAGCTTCATTAAGGTAGGTAAGGTGGAAAACTACCTTGCGCTTTTCGCCGATGAGAGCAATTATAAGCTTACGGTTAACGACCTTGATTCCATAATCCAGTTTGTAGCTTCCAATTATTCCTCCGCAGGGTTTTCTGCGCATACGGTTTGCTACAAGTGCGGTCAGCCCTCCTCAAAGCTTGTTTTTAAGGATCAGCTTGTCCGTCCTATATGCAAGAGCTGCTCGCATGACGTTGACGCTTCGGCCGCCAGAGCTGCTGAAGCGGCGCGCAGAGAGGAAGCCGCGCGCAAAGCCAGAGAGGAAGAAAACAATGTTCAGTTTGACTTCGGCGACGATTTCACATTAGGCGAGAACAATCCGAATAATCCTGCCGATGATTACGACCGCTATGCGGACAGTATGTCCCTTTATTCCTCAAAGGGCAGCGGCTCTATGCTTGGAGGATTTCTGGGCGCAATTATAGGCTCACTGATAGGTGTTCTTCCCTATCTGCTCTTCTTTGCCGTTACAAAGTCAGGCATATCCTTTGCGGCGCTCTGCATTATCGCACCGTTCTTTGCCATTCTTGTATACGGTATGTTCAAAGGCAAACGCTCACTGAGCACCTGTCTCGGCGTAGTTATTATAGTATCGTCGATTGTGTCAATGTTCAGCGTTTTATATACACAGGCGGCAACCGGATTAAAAACCCTCGGCAAATCGGGCGGAATGTCCTACGTTTTAGGCAATCTTTCCAAGGGACTTGCCGCTGTCGGCACAAAAGAGGTTCTTGTTCAGCTGCTTATAGCCGTTATCGCGGTCGTGCTGGGCTCGCTGCTGTTCAGAGGGACAATAGTTAAAATCTGCAACAAAGACTAAAAAGCCCGCGCCCGCATCGGCATTTTAATTTTAAACGTCTTACAGAAACGGAGGAAGCCATCGTGAAAAATGTATTCAAAAAAATGATTGGTATTTTCTCAGCAGCATTAATTTTGACTTCATTACTGACCTTCCCCGTCGGCGTATATGCCAATGAGGACTCCGGCGACGACTTTGCGGACATCACCGCTTCGTTTGTCGAGCCCAAAGAGGACGAAAAGCCTTCCGGGGATAACGCCAACGACGAAAATCAAAATCAAAATCAAGATCAAAATCAGAATCAGAATGATAATAGCAGCGAAAACATCAGCCAAAATCAGGAGGAAAACAACGAGCCGACTGATAACCAGACTGAAACAACCGAAAACGACAGCGGCGCTTCGACAATTTCCGACATAAACGAAATTATCAGCGAGGCAGTCTTAGACGGAACTGTCACCCCTCAGCCTAAACCCTCCCAGTCAGAAGAGGGCGGAAGCGGCGGAAGCGGCGGAAGCGGCGGAAGCGGCGAAGGCGGCTCCAGCGGCGAAGGCGGCTCCAGCGGTGAAGGCGGCGACGAGGAGCCTTACGAAATCAAGGTGGGCGGCACCATCGCGGCAGACAACACCCCCTCCAACGTCAGCGGAAGGGTAACCGTCACGGTTTCCGGCAAAGATATGAGTCAGGTCAAGGCGGTTTGCCTTAGCGACGGCAGACAGCTTGAATATGTTGAAGGTCAGACCACATACTCATTTGACGTAAAGGTAAACGGCACATACACCGCAAGCATAATGCTCAAGGACGACAGCTTTATCGGCATTGGCGGAAGCGCTGTTATCAACTGCATTGATAACGTAGCTCCTTCGGTAAAATCGGTAACTCTGCCTGTTGTCCCTGTTTCAAAAGGCAAAGCTGTTATCAAGGCCACCGCTGCCGACGGACGTCCTGCTGACTGCGACAGCAAATACGGCGGTGTCACCAGACTTTATATTACGGAATACGGCAGCACCGTAACGGTCAGCGAGACAAATTCCTGCGACGCAAACGGAAACTACTCGCTGGAAATAGGCAAAAACGGTAAATACACCATTTACGCTGTCGATAAGGCCGGCAACGTAAGTCAGGGCTATACCGTTTCCTGCGATGTATTTGATACCACCATCCCTGTTATTGAGATCGTTTCCATTGAATATGACCCCGATGACAGTTCTATCATCAATGTTATTTTCAAGGTTAACGATGATAACGACATAGATTCGGTAGTTGTTACCGACCATGAAGGCAACCAGATTAAGGATGTCAAAAAGACCACAAAGGGATACAAATTCTCGGTAAAAAAGAACGGTAAATACAAAATTGTAGCCACCGACTCCGCGGGCAACGATTCCGCGCCCTTTGAGGCAACCGTTGACCTCGTTGATATCAATCCTCCCGTTATCTCCTTCGGAAGCACCGAATACAATGAAGAAGAAAACACAACCTCCATTCCCTTTACCGTAACCGATGAGAACTCGCTCTCTTTTGTATATATCAACGGCGAGCAGGTAAAGGATCTTAAAGAGGGTTCTTTTGAGTACACAGGCACATTCATCATGGCGGGCAACGACACCCTTGAAATTTTAGCCTATGACGGCGCGGGAAACTCCACCTACGACAGTATGACAATTTCCGCGGCTGACTCTCCTATGCCCGTAATTCTCTCTCTTGACATCACCGATGTTACCGACACTTCGGCCATTGCCACCGTCACCACCGAGAGCAACATCGGACTTTCCTATGAGTGGTTCATCCAGGATCCCGACGGACAGTGGAGCAAGTTCTCGGGCGACAAGAGTTCCGTCACACTGTACAACCTCAAGCGTCACAGCGATTATACCGTAAGGGTTGTTGTATACAATGAATCCGGCAACTCGGTTACGGCCACCGCTTCTTTCACCACCGAATCTATGGGTGAGCTGTATGAGGGCAACAGCAGTTGGATGATTTATACCGCCATCGCCCTTTTGGTGGTATTCGGTATTGTTGTTCTTCTGTTTGCTCTTATTCTACGCGGAGGCAGAAAGAAAAAACAACCTGCCCCCACTGCTCAGAAGAGAGCTCCCCAAAACAGGGGTGCGGCAAACGGCTCCGCTGTAAAAAGAGCTCCTTCAGGCAGCACCGCTGTAAAAAGAGCTCCCTCTTCAAACGGTTCCGCCGCTAAAAAAACACCCTCAGGCAATACTTCCCCCAAGAAAAAAGCGTAACAAAATACATTAATCAAGCACACGACCGCACAGCGCGGCCGTGTGCTTTTTTTGTAACCCGTCAACCTCAGCCTGCATAGAATACTACCGATATAAAAACGCAAGCGAGGTGATGCTTTATGGTAAGACCCGTTTTAATCATAAATTCAGCAGCCGCGGCCTTTAAGGCAAAGGAAATACTCTCTCTGCGCGGCATTAATTCCGATATAATAAAAGGCTCGTCAAAAAAACAGGGCTGCAGCTACAATCTTGTTGTTTATGCGGATTTAGACCGCGCCGAAAGGATAATACGCAGCTCCGGTATTCTTATTATGGGGCGGGGCGAGGTGAGGTTTTAAATGATTTACCTCGATAACGCCGCAACCACATGGCCCAAGCCTCCCGCAGTAGTAGCGGCCCTGATGGAATCGGTTGTGAGGTACGGCGCAAACCCCGGCAGAAGCGGACACGCCTTTGCCATGGAAACGATGCAGAAGGTACACGAGGTACGAAAAAAAGCCGCGAGGTTTTTCGGACTTTCCGACCAGGACTCCGACAGGGTGATTTTTACTCCCGGCTGCACCTACTCACTCAACTTTGTGATAAAAGGACTGCTGGGCTGGCGCGACCACGTCGTTGTGTCGAATCTTGAGCACAACGCAGTTATGCGTCCGGTGTTCGACCTTGCGGGGAGCGGAGTATCCTGCACTGTCGCCCGTGCCGATTACGGCAGCGACGAACAGATAGTTTCTTCCTTTGCCCGCTGTCTTTTGCCTAATACAAAACTTGTAGTCTGTACCCATGCGTCAAATGTTACAGGCAAAATCCTTCCCATAGAAAAAATCGGAAGGCTGTGCAAAAACGCAGGGGTACTGTTTGCCGTAGATTGCGCGCAAACTGCGGGACTGCTTGATATCGACGTCAAAAAAATGAATATTGACTTTTTATGCGCTCCGGCACACAAGGGACTTTACGGAACTTCCGGACTGGGACTGCTTATATGCGGCAGCAAAAAGTGTCTTAAAACAATTATTCAGGGCGGAACAGGCGTGCTTTCCGCGCTGAAAGAACAGCCCGCGCAGCTTCCCGAAAGACTGGAGAGCGGAAGCTTAAATACAAGCGGAATATGCGCTCTGGACGCCGGACTTGACTTTTTGAACAGCTTTGAAAAAGGAGTTCTTTTCCGCGAGGAAACCGGGCTTGCAGCCGAATTATACCGTCTGCTTGCCGAAAACAAGGCGGTAAATCTTCTTTCAGAAATGCCCGCAGAGGGCAGAACCGTTCCCCTTATTCTTTTTAATATAGTCGGTCAAAAGAGCGACGAAACCGCCCTGCTGCTTGATAAAAAAGGCATAGCAGTGCGTGCCGGTCTGCACTGTGCTCCGTATGCGCACAAGGCGGCGGGAACTTTTCCCGACGGCGCGGTGCGCATGTGTCTTTCCGCTTTTACAACACACCGGGATATTTGCGACGCTGCCGAGGCGGTCGGACAAATATGCACAGCGGCTCAATAAAACAGTTGATATGGCCTTTTTCTCATTGTCAAGGGGCAAATCGCCACCATATATAGTGGGTTGAAAAAAAGGGCGTTTTATAGTAAAATTATAAAAATAGTATCATTATTAAAATAGGGTTTTTAGTGCGAAAATTTTGAATAATTAATTTTTCTGGAGAAAAATCATGGGTATAAAAAAAGCATTTAAAAATACCGCTCGTTCCGTTAAAAACGCTGTTGTGAACGCTACAACATTCATCGCGGCGGTGTTCCTTTATGTCCGCGATCATGTTTCGGCGTTTACAAAAAAGAATGCAAAACGCTTCTACAAGCATATTGCCACTCTGACCCAAAAGCATATAATCAAGGTTTTTCTGTTTCTTGCGCTTGCGGTTATAGTGTTGATTGCCGCAATAATTGTCGTACCGCAGATAGTTCC
>JAFRVM010000043.1 GCA_017438505.1 Clostridia bacterium
ATACCCTGCAAAGACGCTGGGTGTTTAAAAAGAAATAATAAAAAGGCATTACTGATTTTTTTGTCGGTAATGCTTTTTTTGTAAATATGCCCGATTAAATTTTCAAGTCCGTTTGTCGGTATTGAGATTATTTTGCAAATGTGGTAAAATAATAAAAAATTACGGATGGTGCAATATGTCAAAAATAAGGATAGTCCACTGTGCCGATGTGCATTTCGGTGCAAAGTTCGGCGCGGTTTCCGCTCTTGCGGACACCCTGCGGGCGGAACAGATGCAGACCTTTGAAAAAATGATAGATTTTACCCGCGCAAACGCAGATATTCTGCTGCTTGCGGGCGACCTTTTCAATACTCCCGTTCCCGAAAAGGAGCTTGCCGACAAGGTTGCAGCTTTGCTCGGCAGGGCTGCCGTGCCTGTTTTTATTACCTCGGGCAACCACGATCCCGCAGCTCCCGACAGCGTATATAATACTACCGAGTTCCCCGAAAACGTACATATTTTTAAAGATGAAAACCTTTCGTGTGTGGAGCTCGAAAACATCGGCGCAAGGGTTTTTGGAGCGGGGTTTGCAAACCCGGTGTGCAGAAAAATAACGGGGCTTGAGGATTTTACCCACGGCGAGGAGACCACAGATGTTCTCATTCTGCATGCCGACCTTGACGGCGCACCCGACGGACCCTACAATTCGGTTGAAAGCAAAGCTCTTGCCGCCCTCGGGTTTGATTACGCCGCCCTCGGGCATATACATAAGCGCTTTATCGGAGATAATATTGCCTACTGCGGATGCCCCATGGGCACAGGCTTTGATGAGAGCGGGCAGAAGGGCTGGCTGTATGTCGAGGCGGAAAAAGGGGAGAGGGCGAAAATCGAATTTATTCCCTCGGGCAGCCGCAGCTTTATTGTTCAGGAACTCTCCGAACCTGTTGACGAGAAGCTGCAGGGCGATCCCAAAAGGGATATCTACCGCATAAATGTGACCGGAAATGTAAATCTTGCCGAAATAAGCAGATATTTAAAGGAAAAGGTTTTTTATTTTGAGCTTTCGGACGGCAGATATGTTCTGCCCGATATCACCGAGGTGCTTAAGGAGCAGAGCCTGCGCGGAGAATTTGTGCGCAAGGTGCTGGAAGCCGAGCAAAGCGGCGAGTTTACATCCGAGCAGTGCTCGGCGGCTCTGCGCTTCGGTCTTGAGGCGTTTGACAGGGAGGTAAGGCTTTTTGAGGATAACTGAAATTAATATTGACGGCTTCGGAAAGCTTTGTTCATTTTCCTGCCGCCCCGCCGAGGGCTTCAATGTGGTCTTCGGCAGGAACGAATCGGGAAAAACCACTCTTATGATGTTTATTTTTTCCATGCTTTTCGGCGTGGGGTCAAAAAAGGATCTGCGCGATAAATACCGTCCCTGGGGCGGAGCAAAGATGGGCGGCAGCATGAGCTTTGAGCACGCAGGAACTTCTTACCGCATCGAACGCACTTTTATGGCAACGGCGGCAAAGGATATCACTACCCTCTGGAACACCGCAACAGGCGAAAAAATAGCTCTGCCCGCAAAGACCGAGCCGGGACAGTATATTCTTGATATTTCAAAGGACACCTTTGAAAACACACTGTTTATCCGTCACGGCGGATGCGAAGTGGGCGGCAGGTGCGACGATATTATTACCCGCCTTAACAATATAGTTTCCACCGGCGACGAGTCCTTTTCCTACGCAGAGGTGGAGCAGCGGCTGAAAAACGCCGTAAAGAAATATGATTCAAAAGCGCGCGACGCGATAATTCCCAATCTTGAAAAGACCATAGAGCAAAATCAGGCTCAGACGCAGGAGATTGAGGAAAGAATTGGAATTTTAATGGGAGAGATATCCCGCTCGGATGACGCGGCGCAGCGGATAAAGGAGATAGAAAAAGAAGAAAAAAAGGCAAGGCAGAGCGAGCAAAAGGTCACCGCCATTGCCGAGACCGAGCGGCTGGAAGCTGTGTTCAAAAGCTTTGAAAAATGCAGCCAGACCGAGGAGAAAATAGAGCAGCTAAAAGAAAAGCTGACATTTGACGGTCAGCTTCTCACCTCCTTTGTGCTGAGGGAAAAGAAGGATTTTTCTGCAAACACCCAATATAAAAAGCATCACCTTGATGAGGAAATTGCCGAGCTTGAAAAGCAGGAAAAATTGCTTGAACAGAAACAGGACAGCTATAACGAGCAGTGCGGAATTTTAAACTGCACAGATGAATTTTCCAAAGTTAAAAATGCGGGAATAAGCCCGTACAAAATGCCCTTATTTTTATGGATCATCTGTCCTGTGGCGGTCGTTTTATCGGGCTTGGCGGGTTATTTTGCGGGGGGCGTTAAGCTCTGTGTCATATTTTCGCTTATCGCGCTGATTGCCTGCGCGGGCTTGATTTTCTATTTTAAAAGGCAAACCGAAAATAAAAATATTCCGGTAAAACGGCTTTGCGAGATTTTAGAGCTTTGCGGGTGCGAAAGCACGGCGCAGTTTGAGCAAAAGATAAGCGAAGTCGGTCAGCTGGGCGTTTGGTGCACCACCGTAAGGGCTCAGGTGGCCGACAAAAAAGAGGAAATAAAAAGGCTTACAAAGGAAATTTTTGAAAGAGAAGAGCAAACGGCGCGGTTTTTCGCGGGCTTCGGTCCGGAAAACGGCAGCTTTGAGGTGCTGGAAAACGCCCTTTCCGAGCTTAATTCCGCGCGGCAGGCAAAGGAGATCTACAGCGCCGAGGCGGCCAGACTTTCCGCCGGCGCGAATGTCAGCGAGCTTGAAGCCGAGATGGATAAAAACATCGCGGTAATAGAATCTCTGACAGAGGCTCAATGCTCAGAAACAGCGCAGTTTTACCGTGAAAAATGCCGTGAGCTTGCAAATGAGAAAAACGCGCTTGTCGCCGATCTTGCCCTGCGTGAAAACCGCATAAATCAGGTGCAGGAGTACCAAAAAGAGATCGAAGAAATAAAAGCGCAAACAGAGCTGCTCGAGCAGAAAAGGCAAAAAGCAAAAGAAACGCTTGCAAACCTGCAAATTGCCGACACCTGCCTTAAACGCGCCTTTGAGGAGATGCAGAAAAACTTTTCGCCCATTATAAACAGCAGGGCGGGCGAGATTTTAAGTCAGCTTACCGGCGGCAAATATTCCTCGGTCATGGTTTCAAAAACGCTTGAGCCTTCGGTACTCTCCGAGGAGGAAAACCTTACGCGGTTTGTACCGGAGTTCAGCGCGGGAACTGTCGATCAGATATATCTTGCCCTTAGGCTGGCGGTAGCCGATACCATTTTTGAAAACGCCGACTTCCCGCTGTTTTTGGACGATTCGCTCAACCAGTACGACGGCGGGCGGCAGACGCGCGCGGTGAAGTATATAGCAAAGGACTCCCGCCAGACATTTTGGTTTACCTGCAGAAATGCGGATGTAACCCTCGCGCAGGAAAACGGCGCAAAAATTTTAGAGATGTAAAAAAGTAACCCCGCCGACCTTGGTCGGCGGGGAGTTTTTCTGTTATAAAAGCTTTACGAAACAGTAACTGTGGAAGCGTTTACAACGCGCGTGCCGGTACTATCCTCGACGTAAACGCGAAGCTGATAGCTGCCGCTCTCGGCGGGAGTAACGCTCCATGTGTTATAGGGAGAATAAGCAAGCTTTGCGCAGACCGTACCGCCCCTCAGCAGATAGTAGCTGTAACGGTTGCCGCCTTCGCCGCCCACCGTGTTGACCGTAATAGTGGAAGCATTGCCTGCCGAAAGTGAGGGAACGCTGACCGAGGTAATAGAAAGAGGAATAATTTGCTCGGCCGTGATTTCGGCGGATGTCGCGCTTACCTCTTCGTTATTATCGTCCTTAACCGTAACGGTAAGCTGATATGTGCCGTAATCGAGAGTGCTTGTGTAGCTGCTCGATGTGCTGTACCCCTGCGAAGCGGCAAGAGCGCCGTTTCTGTAAAGGTCGTATTTGTAATAAACCGTGCCGTCCGCGTCGGAGGTGGCTACGTTCCATGTAACGGTCGTGCCCTGACGGACTGTGCCGGTCACGTTAGCGGTGACCGAATCAATGGAAACATTCTGTACCGCGCCGTAGGTCTCTATCGTGCTTCTAATGCCGTTTGCAAATGCGTTGTTCTGCGAAGCGTCATAGTTTATCGACCATGTCATCATTCCGCGGAAGGTGGGGTAATCCTGCAAAAGCGAGGCAAAGGCCGTCTGATAATCGGCAATGGGCAGCCAGCCCGAGCCCGCCGAGCCTGTGCAGGGTACGCCGATGGCTACCTGATCGGGGCGCAGACCCTCGAACCACTCGTTTTTGCTGGTGTAAAAACCGTCTATAAGCATTTTGGAAAGACCTATTAGACTGTTTGAATTATAGCCCGAAAAACCGTAGTTGTGACCGCCCCACGAGCCGTCGTAGCCCTGTACGGGGTTATTGTAATACTGCGGGTGGATAAATGTGATGATATCCCTTATATTGTTGATAAGGGGAAGATATCCGCCGTAGTAGCCGCCCCACGAGAGCGCAGCGCCCTGAACATAAGGATGTTCGGGAGCCATGGTTATCATAAAATCATCGCCGTAGCGTGCGCGAAGGGCGCGCAGTATGTACTCCATATAAATCTGCATGGGAGTTGTGGGGTTTGCAAGGGTGTCGGAGGAAGATACAGAAAGACAGGAGTTTTCAAGGTCGATATCAATACCGTCGAAGCCGTATTTGTCAAAACAGCTCTCCAGTGCCGAAAGGCAGGCGTCGCGCTGAGATGTGCTTGTAAGCTTGACGTCGCCGCCGTCCGCTCCGCCCATGGATATGAGTACCTTTTTGCCCGCCGCCTGACAAGACTGAACATCGGCGATAAAGGCGTTATCCGAGGAATAAAGCGAGGGGTCGGGAGTAAAACGGGGAGTATACTGGTTGCCGGCACTGGTCAGCAAAAAGGATACGTTGATTACGTCCCAGTTTTCGTTTACCTGAGAGAGCTTAAGGTTGGCGTTGTCCGAGCTGACCCAGTTTTCCCAGTAGCCTATGACTACATTTGTGGGCAGACCGCTGACCGCCGACGCCCCGAGCGGGCAGAGAGCAAAGCAGGAAAGTGCTATAATAACCGCGAGTAAACATGAAAAAGAGCGTCTTAACATCATTTTTACCATAGTCCCTTCATTTTAAACTTTGTTAAATAATTATAGCACGGGTGATAAAAATATACAATAGTTTATTTACATTTTATGGTATTTTATAGTTTTTCAACATGACATATCTCCAGCAGCTGCTTATAAACCGCAGGGTCAAAGCGGGCTGTTTCGGGGTGAGCGGCGTTTGCCGAAGCAAGAGCGGACGCCTTTTTGAGCAGGGTCGCACCGTCCTCCTTTTCGGAAAGAGATATAAGCGAGCTGGCTACCATGGTATCGCCGCAGCCGAGCGTGCTTTTGACATCCACCTTTAAAGCCTGCGCACGCCAGACGCCCTCTTTGGAAATATAGAGCGCGCCCTCTCCGCCAAGCGATACTAGCGCCGAGCCGAGATTTTTCTCAAGAAGTCCGCGGCAGTATTCGATGATTTCATCGTTGGTGACCGTCTCTTTGCCCATAAGTCCGGCAATCTCCAGGCGGTTGGGCTTGATAAAATCCACGCCCTCATCGATTGCGGCGGCGAGAAGCTTGCCCGAAGCGTCAGCCAGAACAATAGGACAGTTTTCCTTTAATATTTTCAAAAGCCCGCGGTACATTTCGACGGTAACTCCGTGGGGAGCGCTTCCGCAAAGAGCCGCAG
>JAFRVM010000044.1 GCA_017438505.1 Clostridia bacterium
CTCGCGGCAAACGAGATGGTTTCCATATTAAAATTTCCTTCGGCCATAAAAATAGAGACCTTTTCAAGGGGCAACTTTGAAATGGTTGAGATAAGGCTGAAAAAAGATTCCGAGCTGGACGGCGTCAGGCTGTGCGATCTGCGCTCAAAGTACCACGCTCAGGTGCTTGTATGCGCCGTTCAGAGAGGGGAAAAGGTATACATTCCCTCGGGTAATTTTGTGCTCAGGGGCGGCGATAAGATAGGTATTACCGCAAGCCCGAGCGAAATTACGAAATTTATGCGTAATCTTTCGATAATTCAGAAAAAAACACGAAGCACAATGATAATCGGCGGCAGCAGAACGGCATATTATCTTGCAAAGTCACTGCTTGCTGCGGGCAACGAGGTAAAGATTATCGAATTGGATGAGCAGCGCTGTATTGAGCTTGTCGAAGCTCTGCCCGATAAAGCTGTTATACTTAACAACGACGGCGCTCAGCAGGATTTTCTTATTGAGCTGGGACTTCGCTCGGTAGACGCTTTTGTTTCCCTCACCGGCATGGATGAGGAGAATATTCTGCTGTCATATTTTGCCAATACAAACGGCGTACCCAAGGTTATATCCAAGGTCAACCGCGAGGAGTTTGTACGCACAGCCCACCGTATGGGTCTTGAGTGCGTTATTTCGCCCAAGGATATAGTTTCCGACAGAGTTGTCAGCTACGCGCGCGCGCTTGAAAATTCCCGCGGGAGTAAAGTTGAGGCGCTTTACAAGCTTATGGACGGCGAGGCGGAGGCGCTTGAGTTTAAGGTTAGCGGCGATTTCAGCCACGTTGACACTCCGCTCAAAAAGCTAAGTCTGAAGCCCGACACACTTATTGCGGGAATTATAAGAGACCGCAAACCGATTATCCCCTCAGGTGACGACACCATACAGGCAGGGGACAGCGTTGTGGTCATAACATCGGGTCAGATACTCGCTGACCTTAGCGATATCGTTGATTGATAAGACCGGGGGATAATTATGAATCGAAGAATGATTATGTATACCCTCGGGTATATTATGGGTTTTGAAGCGGCATTGCTTATTCTGCCGCTTGCTGTAAGTCTAATATACGGCGAGGACTGCTGGCTCTCATTTCTGATTACAATTGCAATATGTGTGGCTCTTGCGCTGCCAATGCGTTTTTTGAGCAAGCCGAGAAATCACATCATTTATGCCCGCGAAGGATTTATAATAGTAAGCTTTGCGTGGATATTCTTATCGGCCGCAGGAGCCTTGCCCTTTGTTATAAGCGGCGAAATACCTAATTATATAGACGCTCTTTTTGAGACGGCAAGCGGCTTTTCCACAACCGGAGCATCCATTGTGCGCGACGTTGAGGTACTCAGCCACGGCATACTCTTCTGGCGCAGCTTTACCCACTGGGTAGGCGGCATGGGCGTTCTGGTGTTTATTGTGGCGATAATGCCGAATGTAGCCGACCGCTCAATTCACATTCTGCGCGCAGAGATGCCCGGCCCTACTATGGGCAAGCTTGTACCCAAGCTGAAAGACACCGCAAAAATCCTTTATATCATCTATATCGTTCTTACCGTAGTGGAAATGGTAATGCTTTATTTCGGCGGAATGTCGATTTTTGAAAGTGTTGTTCATTCATTCGGAACGGCAGGCACAGGCGGTTTCGGTGTAAAGGGGGACAGCATTACAGGATACAGTCCCTATATTCAGTGGGTCATAACGGTATTTATGGCGCTTTTCGGAGTAAACTTCAATGTCTACTTCCTTATTCTCATAGGCAAATTCAAATCGGTAATAAAGAGCGGCGAGCTGTGGACTTATATCTGTATACTGCTTGGCTGCACGGCGGTTATTGCTGCGAATATTTACCCGATATACGGAAATCTTTCGCAGACTCTGCGGCTCTCGGCCTTTCAGGTATCTTCGATTGCCACAACGACCGGTTATGCCACCGCCGATTTTATCCATTGGCCGGAGCTTTCAAAAGCAGTTCTGTTTATCCTGATGTTCATAGGCGGCTGCGCGGGCTCTACCGCAGGCGGATTAAAGCTTACCCGTGCCATTATGCTTATTAAGTCAATAAAAAAGGAATACAAGCGCCTTATTCATCCTCGCTCGGTCAATATCGCCCGATTTGAGGGAAAAAGAATAGACGAGGCGACCCTTAATAATGTCTGCGTTTATTTCGGAATTTACATGATAATTATTTTTGCGGTATTTCTTCTGCTATGCCTTGAAAAGAATTTTGATTTTGAGAGCAACCTTTCTGCCTCGGTGGCGTGCTTCAACAATATCGGACCCGGCCTGGGTCTTGTGGGGCCCGCTTCCAACTATGCGGATTACTCAATGTTCTCAAAGCTTGTGCTTACTTTTGCGATGTTGCTCGGCAGACTGGAGATATTCCCGATGTTTATCGCCCTGAATACTTCCATGCTGATAAATAAGAAATAAAAATAAACCCGTGCCGCCCTTTTGAAATGCACCCCAAAAGTTAGACAAAGTGGTATAATGTCTAACAGGGGGTGCATTTCAGAAAAAGGACGGCACGGGTTTATGGCAGGTTTTATTCGATATCTAGCTTTTTTGAGCCCGAGGCGTTTTCCTTCTTTTTAGGAAGAGTGATCTTTAATACGCCGTTTTCATATTTTTCCATGATATTCTCGCTCTCGATGGCGGAAATATCAAACAGACGGGTGTAGCTGCCATAGGAGCGTTCACGGTGTACATACTTGGTCTTTTTGTCCTCTTCCTCTGTTTCGGTGTTTCTCTCGGCGCGTATAATAAGAACGTCGTTGGTTATCTCAAGCGAGATGTCCTTTTTATCAAAGCCGGGCAGATCGGCCTCAAGCAGATAGCTGTCGCCCTGATCGGTTATATCGGTCTTGAACTGCGCGAGCCTGTTGTCGCCCCAGAATCCGAAAGGATCAGAGAAGAATGCGCGCTGCAGCTCTTCCATACGGCGGAAGGGGTCAAGCTCCGAACGGTTTTTGTTATTAAAAGGTCTGATTTCAAACATAAAAATACCTCCGTTTTAAATAGTTTTATTGTTACCGTTTTTGTGAGTGTTTATACAACACATTGGAATCACCTCGTGTTTTCTTTTGTTTTCCTTTTACGCTTATGATTATAATACCTGTTTTTGCATATTTTGTTGCCTTTGTTTTAATAATCTGTTAATTCTAGCACTCTAAGACTGAGAGTGCTAAAAAACGAAAGACGAGAAAAAAAGTATTGACAAATATGAACAGGCGTGATAATATATCTTAGTCAAAACAAAGCAGAACAGATTGTTCTCACCTTTACGGCTTTGTCGTTTGGTTAATATGCGCTCTTTTTTGTGTGTATTTTTAAACGCGGGCAGTATTGTGACTGTTCGCGTTTTTTGAAATTTATTGTAGTTTTTTTGGAGGTGCTCGGTATCAGCAAACAGGAACATCAGCTTAATGAAGAAATCCGCGACGCACAGGTGCGGCTTATAGGCGCAGACGGCACGCAGCTCGGAATCATTTCTTCAAGTGAAGCTTTGCAGAAGGCGATAGACGCCGGTCTTGATCTTGTTAAGATTGCTCCGCAGGCTCAGCCCCCGGTGTGCAAGATTATGGACTACGGCAAGTACCGCTTTGAACAGCAAAAGCGTGAAAAAGAAGCCAGAAAAAATCAGCATGTTGTGGATATCAAGGAAATAAAGCTCGGTCTTAACATTGATACTCACGATTTTGAGACCAAGGTTTCACATGCTCTCCGGTTTTTATCGGGCGGCGACAAGGTTAAGGTATCTATCCGTTTTAAGGGCAGAGAGGCTGTTCATCCCGAACATGGCTACACCCTTATGGGAAAATTCGCCGATGCCTGCGCCGAAAAGGCAATTGTGGAAAAACCCGCAAAAATGGAAGGTCGCAATATGCTCATGTTCCTTGCGGTCAAGCCCGCCAAGTAAGAATTAAGGAGGATAATTATGCCTAAGATCAAAACTCATTCAGGCGCAAAAAAGCGCTTCAAAATGTCCAAAAACGGTAAGCCCATCCGTTACCATGCAAACAAGTCCCACATACTTAACAAAAAGACAACAAAGCGTAAGAGAAATCTGAGAAAGACCGTTGTTGCCGATAAGACCAACACCGCTCAGATCAAGAGACTTATTCCTTATAAATAATTATTAAATTTATCGCTTACGGAGGTAACATAAATGGCTCGTATTAAAGGTGCGCTTGCAACGCGCAAAAGAAGAAAAAAGACTCTTAAATTAGCCAAGGGCTATTACGGCGCAAAGAAGAATCATTTTAAGATGGCTAAACAGGCCGTTATGAAATCCGGCCAGTATGCATACATCGGCAGAAGACTGAGAAAGCGTGACTTCCGCAAACTGTGGATCACAAGAATTTCCGCTGCCTGCAAGCTTAACGGAATGAACTACTCCAGCTTTATGCACGGTCTTAAATTGGCAGGCATCAGCCTTAACCGTAAAATGCTCTCGGAAATGGCTATATCTGATGCAGAAGGTTTTGCCAGTCTTTGCGAAAAGGCAAAGGCGGAGCTTTAATATGCTCAAGTTGCGCCCGGGTAAAGAATTTTTTCCCCGGGCGTGTTTTTGTCTTGACTTTCATTGAACGGAGGGATACACAGTGTTCACTGATATTACCAGTAAAGATAATCCCACAGTAAAACAGGCGCACAAATTACTCGGCAGCTCACATGAGAGAAAAAGCACAAAAATGTATGTAATAGAAGGTCAGAGATTATGCGGAGACGCGCTAATCAGCAAGGCGCGCATAATTACCCTGTTTTTTACCGAGGAGGCGCAGCAGCGCAGCGCAGACCTGATCGAATGTCTGGAGTGCGCAGCCGAAGCATCTTACCGAGTGACCCCGGAGGTTTTTGAGAAGGTTTCCGACACAAAACACCCCCAGGGCATTTGCTGTGTCTGCGCAATGCCTGAACCTACCACCGACATCAAGCAGGAGGGCAGATATATAGCCCTTGAAAACATAAGCGACCCTTCAAATCTGGGAACAATACTTCGCACTGCCGAAGCTTTCAACTTTGACGGCGCAGTAATTTCCGGCGACAGCTGTGATGTTTACAACCCAAAGGTACTCAGAGGCAGTATGGGCGCGGTTTTCAGACTGCCCATAATACATACGGATAACTTCCCCGCGTTTATGCAGGAATGTAAATTGCGCGGCATGCGTCCCATTGCGGCCGTGCCGGACAGGAACGCGGTCAGCATAACCTCGGTACGCTTTTTCAGGGGCGTACTTATGTGCATAGGCAACGAGGCGCAGGGCCTTACCGAAGAAACGGTCAAGTCCTGCGGCGAAAAGGTCACAATACCTATGCTCGGCAGAGCGGAATCGCTTAACGCGTCAATTTCCGCCTCAATACTTATGTGGGAGATGTCCCGCGGAAAATGAGGTGTTTTCTTTGAAAACACTCTATTATATCTGGCTGTCCATGGCTCTGGGGCCCGGCAGCAGCAAACTTTGCGAAACATTGGAATATTTCGGCTCGGCGCAGGAATTTTTCCGCGCTTCGGAGAGCAGTATAAAATCATCAGGTATTTTTACAGCCTCCGCGGCAGAAAAAATCAAATCTGTTGCATTTGATTTAGCAAAACGGGCGTATGAAAAGTGCCAAAAGGACGGTCAGAGCATTCTGTGCTACGGTGATGAAAACTATCCCGCAATGCTGAGGAATATTTACTGCCCGCCGGCGGTGCTTTATATAAAAGGCTCGCTTCCCGATATGGATGAGGAAGTGGGTATTACTGTTGTGGGCTCGCGCAAATGCTCGTCTTACGGCTACGAGGCCGCACAGCTTCTTTCTTACAGACTTGCAAAGGCAGGCGCCGTCATAATAAGCGGAGGCGCACTCGGCATAGATTCCGCCGCGCACAGAGGATGTCTCGATGCAGGAGGAAAAACCTTGGGAGTGCTTGCCTGCGGAATAGATTTTCGGTATAATATGGCTAATGAAAATCTGCGTTCTGAGATTTGCCAAAACGGTGCTCTTATAAGTGAATATCCGCCCGGTACAGGTGTGCAGAAACATCATTTTCACGCCCGCAACCGTCTGCTTGCGGCACTTGCGCGCGGTACGGTGGTTGTCGAGGCCGGCGAGCACAGCGGCGCGCTTATCACCGCAAACCACGCCGCCGAACAGGGCAAGGATATCTTTGCCCTTCCCGGCAATCTTAAAAGCCCCTTTTCGGTCGGTTCTAACAGGCTGATCAAGGACGGCGCTTATCCGGTGGAATGTCCGCTGGATGTTTTGGAGCAGTACGCTCCGTTTTTTCCTCACAAGCTCAGGCTTGCAGGGGCTGATGAGCCTTTGTTCGCGGGTACCGGCTATGCGCCTAAACCGCCGAAAAAGGTGGAAAATTCCCGCACAACGGCTCTGCTTGTCAGCGAGCCTTTGAAGAAAGAGGAAAAAACAAAGAAACCTGCGCAGAAATCGAAGTTGCCCGAGGGTCTTTCGCCCGAGGCGCAGATGATTGTCTGCAATACATCAAAAAGTCCCTTTAATACCGACGACGTTATCGAGTCAACGGGACTTGCCGTGGGCAAAATCCTGCGTGCACTCACCGAGCTTGAGCTGTTCGGCGTTGTGGAAGCTATGCCCGGCGGCAGGTATGTAATTAACGATGATTACACATAAAAGTTTTTAAATATAGTTTCAGGTGATGGTTTAATGTCAAAATTGGTGATTGTTGAGTCTCCCGCAAAGGCGAAAACAATAAAGAAGTATTTAGGCTCGGACTACGATGTAGTAGCGTCCATGGGTCATGTCCGCGACCTGCCGGAAAACCGTCTGAGCGTGGACGTAAAAAAGGATTTCGCGCCCAAATACGCAATAATCAAGGGCAAGGAGCCTTTGGTGGAAAAACTTAAAGAACAGGCTGCCAAAAACGATATGGTTTATCTGGCAACCGACCCTGACCGCGAGGGGGAGGCAATATCGTGGCATTTGGCATATATTTTAGGGTTGGATTTAAACGAGAAAAACAGGGTCACATTCAACGAAATTACAAAGCACGGTATCTCGGTGGGCATGAAAAATCCCCGCACAATTGATATCGACCTTGTAAACGCCCAGCAGTGCAGAAGAATTCTTGACAGACTTGTAGGTTATCGCCTCAGTCCCTTTATCTCGCAGAAGATTAGAAGAGGTCTTTCGGCGGGACGCGTGCAGTCGGTCGCTCTGCGCATGATAGTCGACAGGGAAGAGGAGATACGCAGCTTTGTTCCCGAAGAATACTGGACGCTGGACGCTAAATTCCTCATTCCCAAGGGCGTGGGCAAAAAGGCATTTACCGCACAGTTTTACGGAACAGCGGAGGAAAAGATAAAAATCACCTCTAAGGAACAGTCGGACGCTATACTGGCTGAGCTTGACGGTGTATCCTACCGCATTGCCGAGGTTAAAAAAGGTACGCGCAAAAAGACGCCTGCGCCTCCCTTTATCACATCGACTCTTCAGCAGGAGGCTTCGCGCAGACTGGGCTTCCAGTCCAAGCGCACAATGCGCATAGCGCAGGAACTCTACGAAGGCGTGGACGTAGAGGGCATGGGCGCGGTCGGTCTTATCACATACATGAGAACCGACTCGCTCCGTATATCCGAGGACGCGAGAAATCAAGGCAACGAATATATCAGAACCCGCTGGGGCGAGCAGTACCTGCCCGAAAAACCCAGATACTTTAAAACAAAAGCGTCGGCCCAGGACGGCCACGAGGCCATAAGACCTACAATGCCCGGGCTTGACCCCGAGCAGGTCAAAAGCAGTCTTACTTCCGATCAGTTTAAGCTTTATAAGCTTATATGGGAGAGATTTACCGCAAGCCTTATGGCAAACTGCGTTCAGAGCACCACAAACGCCGATATCGCGGCGGGTGACAAGTATATCTTCAAGGCTTCGGGCTATACCGTAAAGTTTGACGGCTACACCGTTTTGTACGAAGCGTCCGACGACGGAGAAAAGGAGAGCAGCGGAGCGCTTCCCCCTCTGGAAAAGGATATGGAGCTCAAACTTAAAGAGCTTCTCGGCAATCAGCACTTTACCCAGCCGCCCACAAGATACACCGAAGCTTCGCTTATTAAGGCTCTTGAAGAAAACGGCATAGGCAGACCTTCTACCTACGCCTCCATAATAAGCACCATAACGTCACGAGAATATGTCACGCGTGAGGCAAAGTCTTTAAAGCCCACAGAGCTGGGTGAAAAAATAACGGGTCTTATGCGCGAGCGTTTTGCAAAGATAGTAAACGTAAAGTTTACAGCTCAGATGGAAAAGAATCTCGACAGCGTGGAACACGGCGACGCAGACTGGGTAGGAACTCTGCATGAGTTCTACGACGATTTTGAGAAAAACCTTGCCGAAGTCAAAAAGGCGATGGAGGGCGTAACGCTCAAAATGCCAGATGAGGAAACCGACATCGTCTGCGAAAAATGCGGCAGAAAAATGGTTATCAAAACCGGCAGATACGGCAAGTTTATTGCCTGCCCCGGTTATCCCGAATGCAAAAACGTAAAGAAAATCCTCAACGAGACAGGTGTTCCCTGTCCCAAGTGCGGCGGAAATGTTATCTCCCGCAAATCAAAGAGGGGCAGAACCTTTTACGGATGCAGCAACTATCCGACCTGCGATTTTGTCTCGTGGGATGAGCCTTTAAAAGAAAAATGCCCCAGATGCGGCGGTATTCTTTTTAAGAAAAACACCAAAAAGCCCAAGGTTTACTGCGCTTCCGAGGGCTGCGGCTATGTAAAGGCAGAGGAATAATGGAGCAGCATATCACCGTTATCGGAGCGGGACTTGCGGGCTGCGAGGCGGCATGGCAGGCGGCCGGTGCCGGCGTGCAGGTAACTCTTTATGAGATGAAGCCCGCAAAGCGCACCCCCGCCCACACTACCGACCTTTTTGCCGAGCTTGTGTGCTCCAACTCCTTTAAGGCATCGAGAATCGACAGCGCGGCAGGTCTTATGAAAGAGGAAATGCGCAGACTCGGCTCGCTTCTGCTTGAAGCGGCAGACTGCTGCAAAGTTCCGGCAGGCGGCGCTCTCGCCGTTGACAGGGACGACTTTGCCGCATACGTTACCGAAAAGGTTAAAAATCATCCGAATATAAAATGTGTAAGCGAAGAGGTCTGCGATATTCCAGCCAAGGGAATTGCAGTAATAGCCACCGGACCGCTAACAAGCGAGCCGCTCTCGAAAAGTATTCAAAGGCTTTGCGGCGAGGAGTATCTCAGCTTTTTTGACGCAGCCGCTCCCATAGTTACTGCCGAGAGCGTTGATATGAGCAAGGCGTTTTTTGCTTCCCGCTACGATAAAGGCGGGGACGACGCATATATCAACTGCCCCATGAACAAGGAGCAGTATGAGATTTTTTACAGTGAGCTTGTAAAGGCGGAGACTGCGCCGCTGCATGAATTTGACAACGGCGGAGCGGTTTACGAGGGCTGTATGCCGGTTGAGGTGCTTGCCAAAAGGGGCGAGGATACCTTGCGCTTCGGCGCGTTAAAGCCGGTAGGTCTGCGCGACCCCGAAACGGGCAGGCGTCCGTGGGCAGTCGTTCAGCTTCGCAGGGAAAACGCGCAGGGAACGCTGTATAATCTTGTGGGTTTTCAGACCAATTTAAAATTCGGCGAACAGCGCAGGGTTTTCGGACTTATTCCCGCCCTTGAAAACGCCGAGTTTATGCGCTACGGCGTTATGCACCGCAACACATTTATTAATTCCACCCGCCTGCTTGGCGCGGATTATTCGCTCAAAAAAGATAACAGAATATTTTTTGCCGGCCAGATAACCGGAGTTGAAGGTTATATGGAATCGGCGGGCGCAGGGATAATTGCGGGAATAAACGCAGTAAGAAGAGCGCAGGGCAAACCGACGGTCACTCTGCCAAAAACCACAGTGCTTGGCGCGTTGGCGGGATATATAAGCGATCCGTATGTTACGGATTTTCAGCCTATGGGCGCAAATTTTGGCGTATTACCGCCCATCGAGCCGCATATTAGGGACAAAAAGCAGAGATATGCAGCTTTATCGCAGCGTGCGCTGAGCGAGCTTGAACTGTTTATTAAGGAGATGCAGTATATATGAAAATTTTGGTTGACGCTTTCGGCGGAGACAACGCCCCTCTTGAGATAATCAAGGGCTGCGAGCTTGCGGTCAACGAATACGGGGTAGAGATAATTCTTACCGGAAACAAGGATATAATAACGCAGGTTGCCGCCCAGAACGGCGTTAGCCTTAACAATATGGAAATAGTGCACTGCACCGACGTTATTACAATGGAAGATCACCCCACCGAGCTTATGAAATCCAAAAAGGAGAGTTCGCTTGCGGTTGCGCTTAAAATGCTTGCCGAGGACAAAGCCGACGGCTTTGTCGGAGCGGGCAGTACCGGTGCTATTCTTACCGGCGCAACGCTTATTGTAAAGAGGATCAAGGGTGTAAAACGTCCCGCTCTTGCTCCCGTAATTCCTGCAGATAACGGCAAGTTTATGCTTATCGACTGCGGAGCAAACGCCGACTGCAGACCAGAAATGCTTGTTCAGTTTGCCAAAATGGGTTCTGTATATATGGAAAACGTGCTGGGCGTCAGCAACCCGAGGGTCGGACTTGTAAACATCGGCACCGAATCGACAAAGGGCGACGAGCTCAGAGTGGAAACCTACGCTCAGCTTGAAAACAGCGGACTTAACTTTATCGGCAACGCGGAGGCAAGGGATATTCCCTTCGGCGTATGCGATGTCGCGGTTGCAGACGGTTTTACAGGCAATGTTGTTTTAAAGATGTACGAGGGCACTGCCAGCTTTGTCGCCGGCAAGTTTAAAGAGGTGTTCAAGAAAAACATCAAAAACAAGCTGGCTGCGGCGGTTATTCTAAGCGACCTTAACGATATAAAGAAGTCGCTTGACTACAACGAGTATGGCGGAGCGCCTTTCCTCGGCGTTAAAAAGCCTGTTTTCAAGGCTCACGGCAGCAGCAGCGCCGTTACCTTTAAAAACGCAATAGGTCAGCTTGTCGAATTTGTAAACGCCGACGTTATAGGAAAAATCAGCAGTCAGCTTGAGGACTGAAAAAGGAGCATACATTCTAAAGATGATATACAAAAAATTGCAAAGATTAATTGCCGAACAGTGCGGACTTGACGATCCGGACGAGGTTGACTGCGAATTGGATTTTGAGGACGACCTCGGGTTTTCCGATTTCAATATGGTTGAGCTGTCAGTGGCGGTGGAATCGGAGTTTGATATTGAACTTACCGACGAGCAGATAGCTTCCATAAAAAATGTAGGCGATCTTTTGGACGCCATTGAGGAAAACTTAATCTGATTATAACTTTTAATTTACTAAAAAGGTGGGAAGCAGATGAACGAAATAGAAAAGCTTGAAAAGAAAATAGGCTATGTTTACAAAAACAAAAACTATGCTAAAACAGCCATTACCCATTCCTCGTTTGCCAACGAGGTCAGAGGGGAGTGCAACGAGCGTATGGAGTTTTTGGGCGACGCCGTTTTGAGCATTATTACATCTGAATACCTTTTTAAAAACTTTAAAAATAAAGCAGAGGGAGACCTGAGCAAGCTGCGCGCTTCACTGGTGTGCGAAAAGGCTCTTTGCACCTACGCCGGACAGATAGGTCTTGGAGAATGTCTGCTGCTTGGAAAAGGCGAGCAGCATTCCGGCGGAAGAGAACGTCCCTCCATTCTTGCCGACGCTTTTGAGGCGGTTATTGCGTCGATTTATCTCGACAGCGGCATAAAGCAGGCGGAAAAGTTTGTTATGCCCTTTATAATTAAGGAAATTGAGCGTCCCGCAGTCACCCACTTTAAAGACTATAAGACCATGCTGCAGGAGATTGTTCAGCAGAACAGCGGCGAGCGGCTGGAGTATGTTTTGGTGGAGGAAAAAGGTCCCGACCACGACAAGCACTTTGTATACGAGGTACATCTCAACACAAATGTTATCGGCAAGGGCGGCGGAAGAAGCAAGCGCGAGGCCGAACAACAGGCCGCTCACGAGGCTTTAAAGCTTTTGGGATATTAAAAATGGCACATAAAAATATAGCGCTTTTTGTTACTCACGCCGGCTGCCCTCACAGGTGTATTTTCTGCGATCAGAGCAAAATTTCCGGTCATTCGGGAAGGCTGCGGGCAGCGGATGTTGAAAACGCCTGCGAGCTTGCGCTGGCATCAGCAAAACCGGGCGATTTTTTCGAACTCGGTTTCTTCGGATGTAACCACATTGGAAGTCCTCTACCTACTAATTCATCAAACATAAAGATTCCAAGCTCTTTACCTAATTTTCTATGATCTCTAGCTTTTCTTTCTTCTAATACAGCTAAATGATTCTTTAATTCTTCTTC
>JAFRVM010000045.1 GCA_017438505.1 Clostridia bacterium
AGACCGCCGCTTTGTCATCCGCCCATAACAGCGACATCAAAGCCAGCATGATAAACGATGCATACCAGAGAAAATGCGGAGTTAAGGTGACTGTACCCGTCGCTCTGCTGTTGGAAATATATTTCACAAATGAAACGGCCAAGAACGAAAAAAAAGCGGATAGATATATGATTCGCGAATATCTTACGGTATCGCCTAATGTCGTTACCGAAATGAGCAGCACAAAAAGGCAGGCTTCCCACAAGATATCAATAAAGCCGTGCTGAAATCCGATTCGTAATGTGCCGTCTTTGAAGCTGAACATTTATTATTATTCCTTATAAACTGCTTATTTGCTTTGAAAAAGACTTGTGATTTTTTTGCGCGTCAAAATATTTTTCCCACCGCGCCCTTGAGTTTTTACACAGCGTCCGGTAATCGCTCTCTTCCATGTTGATAAATGCGAGGATCTTTTCCGAAAGCTCTTTGTCGGAGAAGTTTTTGTCTATGAGCAGTCCGGTAACGCCGTCTTTGACAGCCTCGCTTGTGCCGCCGACATCAGTGGCGATACAGGGGATACCAAACGACATTGCTTCCATTATTGATACGGGCAGCCCCTCGCGCTCACTGACGTTAATGATAAGATTCGTTTTTTCGCGCGAATAAAAGGAAAGTACTTCGGAGTTAGGGATGCTGCCGGTAAAACTGAACCTGATATTTTTGAGCGAAGCTTCTGCCAGGGCTTTGATTTTTTTTATTTCAGGACCTGAGCCGATATGCGTCCATTCTATTTGATGATCGCAGCCGTCAAGCAGAGCGAGAGCGCCGACGATCCTGTTTATGCGCTTTAACGCAACGGCTCTTGAACAGCTGACTATTTTAAATACAGAGCGGTCTGAGGTTTCGTTATATCCGTTGTCAATTGTTCCGAGATATGACGCGTCGATTTTTTCTTTATATTCGGGGAAGTTTTCTCTCAGATAATCGCGTCCGTCCAGCGAGCAGACATAAAGCCTGTCAAACGCCGACAGCATAGCTGTTCTGAGCGGAAGATAATCAAGCGAGTTTGCGTACATATATGTGTCATAGCCGTGTGCGCGGGAGACAAGACGGATATTTTTGTTATTTATGCTGTCTTTTAAAAGCATCGCGGTGCGCGCAGGAGCAAAGAACCAGTAGCTGTAAAGTACGACCTCGTCATAGTGTGAAAAATCCACATCTCTGAGCGCATTTAAAGCTTCTTTTGCCTGTCTGCGGGAACGCTGCTCAAAATATTCAAGGAAGACGCGTTTTACAAAAGAGCCGGAAAGCCTGTCCTTATCGGAAAGATATGCGTCCGTTTTTTGAAAGCATTTAAGCAATCCTCTGAAAGTATCTCCGAACCTTGCAAAAGCCTTTTTTCTGCGTGCAACATTTATACAGCGTATATTTTTATCGACATTTGCCGTTATTTTCGCCCCCGGATCCGACTCCAGCGCAAGAATGAAGATATCCGAAAAATTTTCGGTATGATATTTAAGTTCGCACTCGATAAAAGTCTCCGACCCTCCGAATGGAAAGCTGCTTGTGAAAAAAACGAGACATTTATTCAACAAAGACGCTCCGTTTCTATCCGAGATTTTTGTTTTTTCGCATCTCGATTGCTTCTTTGATAAAAAAGACGGGAGAGGAAAGAACGGCTACAGCGCCGTACAAGAGCGCTTTGGGCAGATTCCCCGAGCGCTTGTATGAGACAGAGAGCACGGCATAATGCCTGAACCTGACATAACGCTTTTCTTTGGCATTAAGCAAATCAAAATGAGTGCGTTTAAGCTCGTAGAGCTTGTTTTCGCCTTTTATTTTGTTAAGACCGGATGAGATCCTCT
>JAFRVM010000046.1 GCA_017438505.1 Clostridia bacterium
ACATGGGTATTTTTACGGTGTAATCGCAATCGGTAATTGTTGCGGGGGAGAGCCCGTCGCCCTCGGTTCCTAAAATTATCGCGAGTTTTTGTTCGTTTTGCAGTGCGGAGTCTGTTATGCTCACGGCGGTTTCCGAGAGCGCCATGGCGGCGGTTTTAAAGCCCATATTTTTTATGCGCTGCATACCCGCCTGCGGCCAGAGGGCGGTATCGCTTCCAAGATGCGCCCAGGGAACCTGAAAAACAGTGCCCATACTTACCCGAACACACCTTCTGTAAAGCGGGTCGCAGCAGCCCGGGGTGAGCAGTACCGCATCAATGCCCAAAGCGGCTGCCGAGCGGAAAATAGCGCCCAGATTTGTGGGATTCATAATATCCTCAAGCACGGCAATGCGCTTTGCGCCTTCGCATATATCCTCCGGCAAAAGCAGGGGAGGACGGCGCATGGCGCACAAAATTCCCCTTGTCAGCGCAAAGCCGGTAAGCTGGGTTAAAACGTCCAAAGTGGAGGTGTAAACGGGAATATCGCCGCAGCGTGCGATAATATCCTTAGCCTGACCCTCAATATGTTTGCGCACTGTCAGTATCGAGACGGGAACACAGCCGAAATCAAGCGCGCGCTCGATTACATTGGGACTTTCGGCGATAAATATTCCTTTTTCGGGTTTGTCCCGACTCATTATTTCACGCTCGTTGAGTCGGGCGTAGGTGTCAAGCTCGGGGGCGGAAAAATCGGTGATTTCTATTATGTTTACCATAGCGCAGCTCCAAATTAAAAAAGATGTGTTAAAAATCAAAATCGGAGAATAATTAAATCCTATTATTTAATTGCACATGTCTTCTTTGATATACATAATGCGTTTATGCAACAAGTGCATTTTCGTTAATTCGCTTGATTGCTTTTCTTATTCCGAACCAGACCTCCATATCAGCAAAAATTTCAACAACGCTGCCCTGATCGGTAAAGGGATGTTCCTGAAGAACAGACAAATCCTTCATCAGTCCGTTACGAACAATGTACTCGACAATCTGATTGACAAAGTAAATCTGTCTGCTGTCGAGGTTTGCATCATTCAGATATTCGGCAAACGCTTCTTTTGCGGCGTTCATATCAAGACCGACAATCTCACGCACCAGCTCGCCGAGAGGCTTTTGACCGTAATGAGCCTCATAATCTTCCTTTGAGCCTACTTCTCTCCACAGTATTTCTTCAAGAGATTTTATGTCATCTGCATTTAGCGGGCGGTTGCTTTTAAGCTTTGCAATTGCGGTATTGTCCTGATGCTGTCGGATATAAAATTCCGCTTTTGCTTTATAATCCTTTAAATCGTCGTTTTCCAGTTCGGACTCGTTCCACTCGATCGAAAGAATATCGTCATCAAAATTAGTATCATAGATTACTTTTTCTGTCGGAATATACTTCATCAAGTCACGAAGGTTTTCGCGGATATGCTCAAATTCATTTATTCCAGCATTATCAAAATAATTGGTATGAAGAATTTTATCAATAAGCTCTGCCTGCGCCGTAATTTCCGGAATATTGCCGACGCTTGCCACTGCGTTTACTTTTTTGAACAGATCGCTACGGTATCTTCCGTATTTCTTTCCCGCAAGATAGGCAAGCTCGATGCTGTACATAAGAGCGTCAAAACGTACGGCTTTTGCATCGTCTTCATCGGGAATGATAAGAGGAGCAAGCTCCTGACCGATAATCAAGGTGTTTTCATAGGTAAGAGTCTGATAATTGTCAGGATTTGAATAAAGCTCAACATATTTCAGGTGCTGTCTTACGGCAAAATTATCCTTGTTAAGTTCACGCACTTTGCGAACCATATCGTCAACAAGCGATTTTCTAAAGTCTATGATTTCCGCTGTCTGATATTCTAAATCCTGAAGTTTGAATACAATCTGTGATTTCAGATGAAAAATTGCCCCTTGCAAAGCAATCATATTGGCGGTAGGTTTGCCTTTGTTCATACGGAAAAACTCAAAATTCCCGCAGAAATCAAATATGTAGAATTTATCCTTGTCCTGACCGTCAATAAGAGCGGGACAGAGGCGTGTACCGCGACCTATCATCTGCCAAAACTTTGCCTTGCTCATCACCTTTTTGAAGAAAACAAGATTGAGTACCTCCGGCACGTCAATACCGGTATCAAGCATATCGACAGAGGTTGCAATCTGAGGCATCTTTTTCGG
>JAFRVM010000047.1 GCA_017438505.1 Clostridia bacterium
AAAACGGCGGCAGTGCTAACAGCGGCTTTTCGATAGCCTGCATATTTGCGTTCCTTTGCGGCAAGCACTCCTGCCTTTTCGTAAACAAGATTCTCAAAATCGTACTTATTCCTCATAGCCGAAGCCCTCCTCTTCCAGAATTTTCCGCAAGGCGGCTTTACCTCGTGAAATGTAATTGTCAACCTGCTTTGTGGTTTTCCGCATAACCTTTGCGGCGTCTTTGTAGCTCATTTCCTCAAAGTACACAAGGTGCAGAGCCGTTCGGTAGTCCTCTTTGATTTTCGGCAGTGCATCATGCAAAATTCTTGCCTGCTCGTCTTTCAGAACATCACTTTCAAACTCCGTGTAGTCGGTGCTTTTTTCAATCGGTTCGGTGGATTCATAAAGCGTAACCCTTGCATTTTTCTTTATAAAATTGACCGCCTTGTGATGTGCGATTGAAAATATGTATGTTTTAAGAGAGGACTTGAATTTAAACCTGCCCGGGTGTACGATAAGCTCCTCAAAGCAGTCTGCAGCAAGCTCCTCGGCGGTGTCCTCGTTTTTAACGTAGCCGTTTATGAAAAATATGAGATTTTCACGGTAGATGTCTATAATATCGGAAAAAGCGGACTTGTCGCCGTTGAGATAATTTCTGTAACACTCCTCAGCTTGAAGCACTTAATCACCCTCTTTTGTTCAATTCGCAATTATGTAAAAATTCATCGATGTATTCAATCTCTCTGAGAAGAACTCACTCTTTAAGGTACTCCTCCAGACAATCGCCGCTTTTGTAAATCTCCTCAGCCGCAATTTTACCGACATACCTGTAGTGCCACGGTTCATAGTCAATGCCCGTAATATCCTCCTTACCCTGTGGGTATCTCAAAATGAACCCATACTTGTAGGCATTTTCTGCAAGCCACGTGTAAACGATTTCGTTTGAAGAATAATTCGTATCCGCATTGATGTCAAGGGCAAGTCCGACCTGATGTTCGCTCGTGCCGGGCTGTGCGACCCATTTTTCGGCTTCCGCCTTCGCCCCCACTTCGCTGTAGCCCGGTGCAATATAGCCGCTTATGTAGCTCTGCATAATCTCTTTTTGCTCCTCGGCTGTTCTGTACGCTTCGCCGATAACGGGGTAAATGCCTGCCGCCGTCATGGCGTTCATCATCTCCAGCAGGTCATCGTAAATTCTGCTGTCAACCTTTTTTCCGTTGTCGAGCTGTGCAAGCGTAAAGTCGTAGCCTTCGGGAATCGGGTTATCCTTATTCACTATAATCAGGTTCCACACGCCCCTATACGGAAAAATTGTTCCCGAGGGGTCATCAAGCTCTTCGTCGGTACTTTTATCCGTGTCGGAATCTTTGTCGGAGTTTTTATCTGTGTCGAAGTTTTTGTCACTGTCCGAATCGCTGTCAATATCCGAGTGATTTTCCTTATCGGTGTCTTTTTCGGTTTCCTTATCGCTGTCGCTTGCTTTTATATCGCTTGATTTACCGAGAGTATCGCTGATTTTCCCCGAGGTCGTTTCGGGGTCGGTATCCATTTCAATATAATTTTCGGCATTCTCCTCGGTATGGGCAGACTCCTTGACGACGTCTGCGGTATCGACAGCCGCAGTATCGGGAGTTGCAAGGCTGCCCGACCGCTCGTCGAACGATTTATCTCCGCCC
>JAFRVM010000003.1 GCA_017438505.1 Clostridia bacterium
AGCGACTCTATGTTTGCGGAAGTTTTTGGCTGACCCGCAACGCGCGTCCACTGAATATTGTCTATGCCCTTAACAGATAAGATCATATCGAGATGGCGTATCTGCTCAATACCGTCAAGATGATAAGTGCAGTGTTCGAATACGGACGAAGTGGCTTCGAGCTCGGGAAGGATAAATTTTTCAAACATTTGAGGCGATATCATGCAGCAATAGTCGCATTGCAGCTGCAGATGCCTTTCGGGACACCAAAGCTGCATCCAGGAATGGGAAGAACCGCCGAAATTGTTCTCCTTTATCAGGTCGAAATACTCTGTCTGGGTCTCTACCCACGCATCGATTATCATTTTTTCGGCTTCAAGCACGAATTCGGGCTCGTAAAGCATATCGACAAGCAGATTTTCCGTGCCGCGGATATGCGCAAGACCGTCAATGATGCCGCAGTTGTCGTTCATGCTGACGAAATAGTCGTTTCCCACAAGTTTCACAAGGTCGGTTACGAGTTTTTTATGCGGTTCGAAAAGCGTTTTGTCAAAACGCAGGCGCGAAATGTCGGGTTCGTCAAGTATAGGCGCAAACCATACTGTTTCCGGAGTAAAATGAGGTTTGCTGCCGAAATACTGACATTCCCCCGCCGTGCCGAAATTGATCATCTGCCCGGGGTTACACTCGCATAAAAACTCCGTTCCCTCGCAATACCCTATCATTCCCTCATAAAGGGCGTTCGGATCGGTATAGCGCTGCTCTACCGTATATTCATGTCTCTGAATCTGCTGTTTTTTATGGGTTTTTCTCGGCAGCGTTATTGCAAGGCAGCAACGCGAGAGATAGTCTTTTTCCCAAAAAGCTTCATAATGCTTTTTTGCCTCTTCCCAGTCGTCTTTATAAGTAAGCATACTCAGGTCTCCGCAATTCATTTATTGCTTTTATTATACAACACCTTGCGTCTTTTTTCAAGCCCTCTTTTTTGTTGTATCGGCATGTATTTTAGGTGTAACAAAAAGTTTGCAATTTTTTTTTGCATTTCCTATTGACAATTTGAGCGCATGAGGATATAATATCAATCAGGTTAGCAGAGGGTAACTGTTAACCGTTTATTTAGAGTTGATGGTTAGCTTTAGCTAACTTAAAGGAGGGGGAAGCTTAATGATGCCGCTTGCGCTCGCAAATGTGGGTGAAGAAAACACCGTTAAAAGAATAGGCGGAAATCAGGAAGTGAAACAGCACCTTGAAAATCTGGGTTTTGTTGTAGGCGGTAGCGTTACCGTGATAGCATCGCTGGGTGGAAACGTAATAGTAAACGTTAAGGAATCCCGCATTGCAATAAGCGAGGAAATGGCAAGAAAAATAATGGTGTAACGCCTGTTTTGTTATTATTTTAATTCGGAAAAGGAGGAAAGGGAATGAAGACCCTGAGAGACACAAAAATCGGTCAGACCGTAAAAGTTAAAAAACTTCACGGCGAAGGCGCGGTGAAACGCCGCATTATGGACATGGGCATAACAAAAGGGGTTGAAATCTACGTCAGAAAGGTTGCCCCTCTGGGGGACCCTGTTGAACTGACCGTACGCGGATACGAGCTTTCGCTCAGAAAAGCGGATGCGGAAATGGTAGAAGTAGAGTAATTTGACAAAAACGAACAGCATTTAACCGTCAAAGAAAGGAATTGTTTTTATGGATTTAAAAATTGCCCTGGCGGGTAACCCCAACAGCGGAAAAACAACGCTGTTTAACGCGCTTACGGGTTCCAATCAGTTCGTTGGAAACTGGCCGGGAGTTACCGTTGAGAAAAAAGAAGGTAAGCTGAAAAAGCACAGCGACGTAATAATAACGGACCTTCCCGGTATTTACTCGCTGTCCCCCTACACTCTTGAAG
>JAFRVM010000048.1 GCA_017438505.1 Clostridia bacterium
CTCAATTGCCTTATTAACGCCGCCGTAAACCGACGCCATATCGCCCAGCTTACTGAAGGTCACGTCAACATTTGAGCCAAGCGGGCTTGATGCAAAGTGCTGCTTTATGGCGTTAATATAAAAATCGCCGAAAAGCTCAACCGTGCCGGCAAGCACGAAAAGCTCCAAATCAAGAATTTGGTTGATTGTAAGAAGCAAAGAGGCAAGAACCCTTGCCGAATATCCGATAAGGCTGCAGCAAAGTCTGTCGCCCTGCTTGACCGCTTCATTGACATGTTCAAGCGTTATTTCCGAGCTGCTGCTTACCATATCGCGCAGCACTGTGGGTTCGCCCGCATCAAAACGCTCAGCGATTTTTTCGATAATAATAGCCGATGTTACATCAAATTTGGTCGAGCGGAAATACTGCTCGTCGGTGTAGGAGGAGGTCTCGCGAATTTCGGTCTTGATAAGACCTATCTCTCCCGAATAACCGCTTACGCCCTCGTAAAGCTCATTGCGCAGAATAAGTCCGCCTGCTATACCCTGGTTGATATAAACGTAAAGCATTTCGGTACAGCCCTTGCCTGCGCCGAAGCTGTGCTCGCCGCTTGCGGCAAGGTTGACGTCGTTCTTTACAACAACCGGCACGCCGAACTCTTTGCCGAAAATTTCGTTAAAATCAATATTTGCGGAATCGGGAATCTGCAGAGCGTAAATGATATGACCGTCATAGGGGTCGATAATGCCCGGGCAGGCAATGCATATGCACATAAGCTTGCCGCAGACGGCAGAATATTTGCTCAGCAGCCTGCGAATAGCTTCCAGCACTCCGCCCTTTAATTTTTCGTCAAAAACATGTTCGCCGGGGACGTTTACCGTCTCAAAAAATCTGCCGTCCAGGTTGGAGAGACAGACGTACGCTCCGTCCTGATTTGTAAAGCTTATGGCAATAACGCAGCCGCAGTTTTCGTTAAAGCGCAGCATAACTGGACGTCTGCCCAGATCGGTTATCGCAGGACCGGTCTCAATTAAAATACCTCTGTTCTTTAAATCCTCGACATTTTTTGATATACTGGGATTGGAAAGATGAAGTCTTTTGGCAAGGTCGCTGCGAGAGAGCGAACCGTTAGTTCTAAGCTCGTCGATAATAAGCAGCTGATTTGTATTTTTTACGGTAGTGCAGTTGCTTCCTATGTTTTCTTGTTCGCCGTATTTCACAAACAATTACCCCTAAAAATTTATTTAACAAAACTAAATTATAGTATACTTTACTATATCATAATGTAATTGTTTTGTCAAATGCAAATGAAAGATTTTGCACAGAACAAAACATAGAGACATATTATTATTTTAAAGGAGGAATAGAGATGAATACACTAAGACGGGGCAGTGCCGGAACGGATGTTTCAATATTGCAGCTTGCCCTGAAAAGAGCGGGCTTTGATCCCGGAAAGCCCGACGGCATATTCGGAGAAAAAACATTAAAGGCAGTGACCGATTTTCAGCGGAGAAACGGCCTTGTGCCGGACGGAATAGCAGGCGAAAAAACTTGGAACGCGCTGACGCCCTATCTTACGGGCTACATAGTTCATACAATAGAAAGTGGCGATACGTTTTACCTTCTTGCGCAAAAATACGGCACGACAACCGAAGCGATTTTTACCGCCAACCCGGGAACGGATGCCGAAAATCTGCCGATAGGAGCAAATCTTACAGTCCCGCTGGGCTTCCCGCTGGTCACGGGAGAGATAAACTTTACCTATACGCTGCTCAAATTTACCCTCGAGGGTCTTGCCGCCCGATATCCGTTTATAAGCGGAGGAAGCATAGGTAAATCGGTAGGCGGCAGAGAGCAGTATTACCTGAAAATGGGCAGCGGGCAAAAGCGTGTCATGTTCAATGCCGCTCACCACGCAAACGAGTGGATAACCGTGCCCACTGTGCTCAAATTTTTTGAGCAGTATGCCGAGAGTTATTCAAAAGGGGAGAGCATTTACGGCGCGGACGCGAGAAATCTCTTTGAAAATGTGACCCTTTATATTGTGCCTATGGTCAACCCCGACGGCGTGGAGCTTGTTACCGGTGCGCTAACAGCCGGTCAGCCTGAATACGAGCAGGCAAAGGCTATTGCCGCGCGTTATCCCGCGGTGGAATTCCCGAACGGCTGGAAGGCGAATATTGCAGGCTATGACCTCAATTTAAATTACCCCGCCGGCTGGGAGCA
>JAFRVM010000049.1 GCA_017438505.1 Clostridia bacterium
CCCAAACAGCTCCAACCGTGAGCACGACGGAATCGTCGGCTTTTTCCGCGATTTTGTCCAAAGCAATCCCACAGCAAAGTCTATGCTGCAAGATTTGCAACTGCCGGAAATTACGGATGAAATGATAGATGAATGCTTTGCCGGAATCCCTATTGAGATAAACCGCAACTTCGTAAAGGCATTTATTCTAAACGGACAATGCGTTGTTCGGGAAATTATTTCGGAAGAATTTTCCGAGGATGAAACGGAACAGGATTCTTTTGATTTGACGCTGTAAAAAGAGTAAAAAATAATTTTTATCAAGACGCTGCTGAAATGCGGCGTCTTTTTATTTTGGAGGAATACAATGACACAATATATTTATCCGCAGAATCTCCGTGCAAAGGCAAACCTTTGGCTTTGGAATCTGCGGGATTTTTTGATTATGGGCATTGCCGCACTGCTGTCGGTTGTGATTTTGGTGCAGACACACATTTTCCTGCCTGCGGCGGCGACCTTGCTCTATGCCTTTCTCAGCATTCGTTTAGATGATACTACCATCATCGACTATCTGAGATATGCTGTCAAGTTTTTTATCAGCACACAGCAATACTTTGAATGGAGGTGAATCGCTTGGCAAAAAAGCAACAGAAAAAGAAAAAAGGACGCTCGGTTCAGCAGCTCATCGGCATTAAGACCTTCACTAAACACGGAATCAGGGTTGGCAAAGATGAGCTGCTTTTTTATGCAATCACACCGACCAATATTTCGGTACTTTCCGCAACGAATATTGAGGCGAAAATCCGAAACATGATGGTGCTGCTTTCGGCAATGCCGGACATTGAGGTTAGCTGTACCGATTCATCGGAATGCTTCGATGACAACAAGCTCTATCTGAAGGAACGACTTGAAGATGAGCCGAATTCCAATATTCGCAAGCTGATTAAGAAGGACATGGATTTTCTCGACAGTGTTCAGACCGATATCTCCACTGCGCGTCAGTTTATGCTTGTAGCACGAATCAAGGGCGGCAAGTCTGATAAGCAGAAGTCTTCGGCTGACATTGAGCGTAAGCTCCGCGAGGAAGGATTCGACTTCCGCCATCTGAAAAAGCCGGACATCAAGCGTATGCTTGCCATCTACTTCGACGCAAGCTTATACGGTGAGCAGATGCCTGATGTCGACGGCGAACAATTCTTGGAGGTGAATGGTGGCAGTGAAGATTAAAATTATCCTCTGTGTCTGTCTTGCTGTTTGTCTGACAGCACTCGGCGTTTCGGGTTTTATGCTTTACAACGATTACGCTCAACGGCAAAACGATCAGAACGCTTTTGAACAGCTGGACGAGTCCACGAAAGCAACAAACGATGAAGCTGTTCCTGATGAACAACTTTGCCCACTACCACTGAAAGCACTACGTTTGACGCAGATACGGCGGCAAAGGTTGACGAACAGGATTTTGTACACCTTGCCGGTGATACTTACCGGAACCACGTCCATGATTTCAAATCACTGCGTGAAATCAACAGCGAGTGCATTGGATGGCTTTCCATATACGGAACCACCATTGATTACCCTGTTATGCATACGCCGAGTAATCCCGAGAAATATCTCAATTTGAATTTTTACGGCGACTACAGCGTTTCAGGCGTTCCATTCCTTGACGCAGGCTGTAAATTAAACGGCGACACCATGATTATTTACGGTCATGATATGAACGCCGGAACCATGTTTGCTCCGTTGCTGAATTATACAAGTAAGAGCTTTGCACAGCAACATTCGGTGATTCAGCTTGAAACAGAACAGGGTGTAAAAAAGTACAGCGTATACGCTGCTGCTAAAGTCAAGAGCAACGATATGTTCTATAATCTCAAAAATGCACCAAACAAAGCATATTTTGAGCAAAAGATAAAGG
>JAFRVM010000050.1 GCA_017438505.1 Clostridia bacterium
GTATAATATAGTAAAATATGTGAAGGAGTAGTGATTTTATGAGTACTTTTTTTGACGATTTAAAAGGTAAATTGTTTCAGGCTAAAGAAGGCGCCGGAAAAATTGCGAAGATTGCTCTTGATAAAACCACAAATGCAGTGGATATTACAAAACTGAATTTTGCTAAAGGCGAGGCGGAATCCAAAGTCAACAAGCTTTACGCAAAAATCGGTGAAACTATTTATGAGCGTTACAAAAACGGCGAAGAATTTGACGGTGTTATCGGCGAAGATTTAATTGAGATTGACCGTTTTAAAGCAGAGGTAGAAGATTTGAAGGCACAGATTGCCGCTCTTAAGAGCACCGCTCCCTGCCCCGAATGCGGTCAGCAAAATGACAAGTCGAGCGAATATTGTTCAAAATGCGGAGCAAAGCTTATCACAGACGATACCGAGCCTGACGACGTTGAAGATGAAGATGCTACTGTTGATGTAGCATCGGAGGAATAAAATTTAAAAATGCACTTCTTGCGAAGTGCATTTTTTGTTATCTTTGTACTCTGCCTGAGCCGTCGCCACCTGCTAAGTTATCAACATCCGCTCTTGTTACCAAGTTAAAATCGCCCGGTATTGTATGCTTTAAGGCTGAAGCTGCAACACCGTATTCAAGTGCTGACTTAAAATCTTTACCGTCAACAAATCCACAGATAACGCCACCTGCAAAGCTGTCGCCGCCACCTACTCTGTCAACGATAGGGGTAATTCTGTATTCTCTTGAATGATAGAATTCTTTGGTGTCCCTGGAGTAGATACATGCCGACCAGCCGTTATCGGAAGCGGAATGACTTACTCTGAGTGAGCTTATAACATATTCAAAATCGAATTTTGCTACCATTTGCTCGAATATACTCTTATAACCCGCAAGTTCTAATTCTCCGCTTGTTACGTCGGTATTTCCCGGCTTGAATCCGAGCACTTTTTCCGCGTCCTCTTCATTTCCGATACAAATATCAACATACTGCATAAGGTTTGTCATAACCCTTTGAGCCTTTTCGCTTGTCCATAATTTCTTTCTGAAATTCAAGTCACAGCTTACCTTAACTCCGTGTTTTTTAGCAGCTTTTAATGCTGCTTCTGTAAGCTCTGCCGCTTTATCTGATACGGCAGGAGTTATGCCGGTAAAATGAAACCAATCTGCGTCTTCAAAAATCTTATCAAAATCGAAATCGGATATTTCCGCCTCAGAAATAGCAGAATGTGCTCTGTCATAAATTACGCTTGACGGACGCATAGCAGAACCTGTTTCCAAAAAATAAACTCCGAGCCTTTCTCCGCCCTTTGCTATATTTTTTGTTTCAACGCCGTACTTTCTGAGTGCAGCGATTGCCGCCATACCTATCGGGTTATTTGGAACTTTTGTGACAAACTCCGCATCGTGACCGTAATTCGCCAAAGATACAGCAACATTTGCCTCGCCACCGCCGTAATTGATGTCAAATTCGTCTGCCTGAATTATTTTTTCGTTATTGGGAGTTGAAAGTCTTAACATTATTTCTCCCATAGTTATAATCTTAGCCATTTTGCTCCTCCTTTTCCAAAGCTTCTTTTACAAAGAAACTTCCGCCTATTGCCGCTATTTTATCAAATGCTAAAAATTCATCTATATTACTTCTGTCAACTCCGCCCGTTGGTATAAACTTAACCTGCGGGAAAGGTGCAGAAAGTGCTTTTAATGCCTTTAATCCGCCATAGACATTTGCAGGGAAAAACTTAACGGTTGTAATTCCAAGCTCTAATGCCTTCATAATCTCAGTTGGTGTTACGCAACCCGGATAATACGGGATATCCTTCTCTTTGCATACCTTTGCGACACTCTCTGAAAGTCCCGGTGAAACAATGAATTTTGCTCCTACGTCTATTGCATCACGGCACTGCTCCTCATTTATAACAGTACCTGCACCAATCAGCATATCGGTATATTTTTCTGCCGCTATTTTAATAGCGTCCTTTGCACATGCCGTACGGAAGGTTATTTCCGCACAGTTGATGCCGTTTTTCTTTAATGCAGGAAGTATTTTGTCAACCTCTGCAAGTTCCTTGATTACCACTACCGGTACATACTTTTCCA
>JAFRVM010000051.1 GCA_017438505.1 Clostridia bacterium
AAAGGCTTCATTCCGGTATCAATTATTTGGTTCCTAATGATCTTTTCACTCTTCTTTGTGTCCACTAATCTTGACAAGTTTCATTAATAATTGTTGCGGGCAAAGCCCGCTTTTCCCAAGAGACCGGACATCCCCACATTTTGTGGAAAATCTATACAAAGGAGACAGATAATATGAAAAAATGGAAATGCCTTATTTGCGGAGAGATTGTAGAGAGCGAAACACGTCCCGAGGCCTGCCCTCTGTGCAAGGCTCCCGGCGAAAAGTTTGTTGAGGTTAAAGATGAAGAGATGACCTGGGCGGCAGAGCACGTTGTAGGTATAGCCAAGGACGTTCCCGAAGAGATAAAAGAGGGTCTGCGTTCAAACTTTACCGGCGAGTGCAGCGAGGTAGGCATGTATCTCGCAATGTCCAGAGTTGCCGCAAGAGAGGGTTATCCCGAGATAGCCGCTTACTGGGAAAAGGCCGCTTTTGAAGAGGCTGAGCATGCCGCAAAATTTGCAGAGCTTTTAGGCGAAGTTCTTACCGACAGCACAAAGAAAAACCTTGAGATGCGCGTAGCTGCCGAAAACGGCGCGACAGCAGGCAAAACCGAGCTTGCAAAAAAGGCAAAGCAGCTTAATCTTGACGCTATCCACGACACCGTTCACGAGATGGCAAGAGACGAGGCAAGACACGGCAAGGCCTTTGCGGGTCTTTTAAAGAGATATTTCGGCTAAAATATATCCGCCAAAAAAAGAAAAACACATATTTTACCCCGTCGTTTTACCTAAAAACGGCGGGGTTATTTTATCAAAAACAGCAAATGATTTGGTTTAATTCAATAATATCTTGACAATGTATATATAAAAGGTATACAATATACGGTAAAGTGAGGTATTATATGCCGTCGGGAGTAACGCACCCACGGCTTTTGTACTTACTTTGGTTTATTTCTTACAGAACGTCAATCTCGTTCTGTTGTGCTTTTATTTTTTTAAAAATTTGAACTTACCAAAACTAAACAAGGAGGTGTAAATGCAGTGTCTGATATATTAATAGGATTGGCCATAGGCTTAGCTGCCGGCTTGCTTGTTTTCGGCTTTATCGGCTACAAGCTCGGTGAAAAGCACCGTAAAAAGATCGCCGAGGGAGTTATAGGCTCCGCCGAGGATGAAGCAAAGCGCATTGTAAGCGAGGCTTACAAAACAGCCGAGGCCAGGAAGAAAGAATCTATTTTGGAAGGCAAGGACGAAATTCACCGCCTGCGCAGTGAATCGGATAAAGAAGTCCGTGAACGCCGAAAAGAAATACAGCGTCAGGAACGCCGCATCCAGCAGAAGGAAGAGGCTCTTGACAAGAAAATAGAGAACTTTGAAAAGAAGGAAGAACAGCTTAATAAAAAATCAAAGACCATTGAGGAAAAGCTCAACGAGGCCAATGATTTAAGAAAACGTCAGTTTGAAATTCTTGAACGTATATCGGGACTTACCGCCGAACAGGCTAAGCAGCAGCTCTTAGACGGTCTTGAGGCAGAGCTTGTGCACGAAAAAGCGGTAAAGATTTTAGATATAGAACAGCAGACACGCGAAGAATCCGAGCAGAGGGCTCGCGAAATTATCTCTCTGGCTATCCAGCGCTGCGCCGCGGATCAGGTTTCCGAGGCGACGGTATCGGTAGTCGCACTGCCCAACGATGAAATGAAGGGCAGAATTATCGGTCGAGAGGGCAGAAATATCCGTGCTATCGAAACATTAACGGGTGTTGACCTTATTATTGACGATACCCCCGAGGCCATCACTCTTTCCTGCTTTGACCCCGTGCGCCGCGAGGTTGCACGCATAGCTCTGGAAAGACTTATCCAGGACGGCCGAATTCATCCCACACGCATTGAGGATATGATTGAAAAAGCCCGCCGCGAGGTTGAGGCTACCATCAAATCCGAGGGCGAAAGGGCAGTACTTGAGGTGGGTATTACAAGTATCCATCCCGAACTTGTCAAGCTTATTGGACGGCTGCGTTACCGTACAAGCTACGGACAAAATGTACTTAATCATTCACTTGAGGTCGCCTACATCGCCGGCGTTATGGCTTCCGAGCTGGGCACAGACCCCGTGGTTGCCCGCAGAGCAGGTCTTTTGCACGACCTGGGCAAGGCTCTTGACCACGAGATGGAGGGCTCCCACGTTGACCTCGGCGTTGAATACGCCAAAAAATATAAAGAGAACGACATTGTTGTTCACGCCATTCACGCCCACCACGGCGATGTTGAGGCCAAGACGGTCACTGCCTGCATAGTTCAGGCGGCCGACGCCATCTCCGCCGCACGTCCCGGCGCGCGACGTGAAAATCTCGAAAACTACATCAAGCGTCTGCAGCGCCTTGAGGAGATCGCAAACTCCTTTGAGGGCGTTGAGCGCAGCTTCGCTATTCAGGCCGGACGAGAGATCCGCGTTATGGTCAAGCCTGAATCGGTCAAGGACGAGGGTATGATTTTAGTCGCCCGCGAGATTTGCCAGAAAATCGAGAGCGAGCTTGAATATCCCGGCCAGATAAAGGTCAATATCGTCCGCGAGAGCAGAGCGGTAGAATATGCAAAATAATTAAAATAAGGCGAAAGTTTCCCAAAAAGGACACTTTCGCCTTATTTTTTTGATATTTTTTTTGCAAAGTCCGCCCAAAGCGGTTGATTTATAAAAGCATTTGGTATACAATCAATATGGTATAATTTTTAAACAGAACACAATATACAGTAGTTGAAATTTGGAGGTCTTTAAATTGCCGCAGCTCGCTCCCTCTGTCCTTTCGGCGGATTTTTCCCGCCTTGAGGAAGAAGTAAGAAAGATTGAACAAACCGATATAACCTTTTTGCACATCGACGTTATGGACGGTCACTTTGTGCCCAACATCACCTTCGGCCCTCCCGTAGTTAAGTGCATAAGAAAAACATCAAAGATGATTTTTGACGTCCATCTTATGATTTCCCACCCCAAGCAGTACGCAAAGCCTTTTGCGGCCGCAGGTGCGGACTATATTGTTTTTCATATCGAGAGCGACGACGAGCCCGCCGAGACCATTAACGAAATAAAATCCCTCGGTGTAAAGTGCGGCATCGCCATCAAGCCCAAAACCCCCGCCGAGGCGGTTATCCCTTACCTTGACAGGCTCGACATGGTGCTTGTTATGACGGTTGAGCCGGGCTTTGGCGGACAGTCGATAATTTCCGAGTGCCTTGACAAAATCGCCGTTATAAAGGCGGCCATGAAGGAGAAAAATATAGATATCCCGGTGGAAATAGACGGCGGAGTTAACGCCGAAAACATTGAGTACTGCGCAAAAAAGGGCGCGGATATAATTGTCGCGGGCAGCGCCGTGTTCGGTGCCGACGACAGCGCGCAGGCGGTGCGCAGACTTTCCGCGCTTATTGCGAAGAGCCCCTGCTTTTCAAAGCCTCCGAAACGCGCATAAATATTAAATTCCCACGTTCTCTCGCCGCTGCTGCGCTCGCCCTGCCTTTTCCCGCAAGGCGGCAGTATTCGCTCAGGATCATTCTGCCCGCGCAGTCACCTGTGCTTTCAATAAATATGTAGCCCCCTTCGGGCTGAGAGTAAAGTGCGGCCTCGCCGCCAAGCTCAAACAGCTTGCCCGCGGCGGTAAAAGCTGTTTCGGCGTTTTCGGTAAAATAGATAAACGGCTCGTCCTGCTCGTTTTGGCGGGCATTTTCCTCCGATAAAAGGGTAAAATAAATCTCGCACCCTTTTTCGGTGGGCAGGACTTTTACGTAGACCGTCTGCTCCGACCCCTTGCGAAATCCCGTGCGCGCCTCGGCAATGCTCAGCACATCGTCGAGCATCTCGCGGGTATCTACATCCTTTGCGCTCATGGTGTCAAAGCTCAGTCCGTAGCCCGAAAGCTCGTCCTTTTCCAGTGTGGCGCGCAGCCGCGCTCTGCTTAAAATCTCAAATTTCAAAAACAACACCCCATCGCAACTTTTGCTGATTTTATAATACAATCAATCCCGCTCATAATTCAACAGGAGAATTTTAGTAAATGCTTATACTCGGCAACAAGGGGATTTTTCCCGAAACAAAAAGAACCGCCGTGCTCGACAGGGCGGTGGAAATAATTGAGCCCGAGGGCGACGTGCTTGTGCCCCTTTATCACGACGGACAGGTGCCGCTTTATCCTGTCTGCGATGTGGGCAAGACGGTGTACCGCGGCTCGGTTCTGGCTGTTTCTGCCGACGGCGAACACGGCGTGATGTCGCCTGTTTCGGGAGTTTTTCTGGGACAGAAAACCGTGCTGCACCCCCTTTGCGGCGACCTTGTATGCGCGGGAATTGGCGTAAACAAAAATCTGCCCGACGCTCCTTCGGAAAAATTTGACCGTCTGCACGTGGGCCCCGCTCAGATTATAAGCATTGCCAAGGGAGCGGGCATAATTGACGAATTTGACGGCACGCCCCTTTACCAGAAGCTATACGCTTTTATGGAAAGCAAAACCCGGCTCATTATCGGCAACGCCATTGACGATATTCCCTACTGCTCGTCGGCGGTAAAAACGGTGTGCGAATGGGGAAGCGAGGTCGCGGCGGGTCTTGAGCTGTGTCTGCGTGCGACAGGCGCTACCCGCGGAGCTATATATGTTTTTGACGGCGGCGGAAAATCCATGCGCCGCATTAAGGATAAATACTCTATTATAGACGTTGTGAGGGTAAACGGGGTTTATCCCGTTATGCCCGCCATAGAAAAAAGGCTTATTCGCAAATACAGCTTCGGCTCGGTGGGAGTTCAGGCGCTGCGCGCTCTTTTCCTCGCCGTCACCGAGGGTCAGCCCCAGAGAACTATGATTGTCACCGTGGCGGGCAACGGGTTTGAGCGTCCCTGCAACTGCGAGGTGGCCATCGGCACTCCCGTTTCCGCTCTGCTTAAAAACTGCGGACTTAAAGACGACGTGCCCTACATTATTTTAGGCAACGCCATGAACGGCGCCTGCTGCGAGGATCCTTACGAGCTGGAAGTTCCTGTCTACCAGGAGATGCGCTCGGTAATCGCCCTTAAAAAAAGACGTGTGAGCGCTTCAAAAAGCAGGTGTATCGGCTGCGGCAGGTGCGTTGAGGCCTGTCCCGCGGGCATTATGCCTATGTATATCTCGCGGTATGCCGAGCAGGGCAGGTTTGAAAATATACCCGCTCTGCGCCCGGAAAAATGTATCGGCTGCGCAGTCTGCACCGCCGTATGCCCCGCCGGCAGAGAGCTTTATTCGCTTATAAGCCTTATTAACGACGGTCAGCGGGAAAACATCGACCTTTACGACTGGGGGGACGAGGAATGAAACTGAAATTTGCGCCCGAACCCCATTTCCGCACAGGCGATTCGGTACGCAGCATTTACGCCGACGCTATAATTCCCCTTTTGATGCTGCTTATAATTCCGTACATCTACAACGGCGCCAGGGTGGCTGCACTGACGCTTATATCGGTCGCTGCCTGCGTTTTGTCGGAAATCGCCTTCTGTGTGCTCTCAAAAAGGGCGGTAACGGTGGGTGACCTCTCGGCAGTGGTAACCGGACTTATTATCGCTGTTATGCTGCCTGTTACCGTGCCCTATTACATAGCTGTCTGCGCGTGCGTTTTCGCCATAGCTATTGCCAAAATGCCCTTTGGGGGACTGGGAAGAAATATTTTCAACCCCGCCGCGGCAGGCATTGCCTTTGTAACGGTATGCTTTTCAGATGAGGTTTTCAAATTCCGCGATACCAAGCTTTTAAGTCATCTTTCCGCATTTACCCGCCCTGAGTTTACTCCGGTGGATTCTCCCGCCGCTCAGCTTGCAAAGGGCGCACGCCCCGATATTATGACCTCCGAAATGCTGCTCGGAAACTTCCCCGGAGCGATGGGAACGACCGCCGCGCTTGTAATTATCGCATGCGGATTATATATGCTCATTCGCAAAACAATACGGTGGCAGATACCCTGCTGCTTTATCCTTTCGGCGGCGCTTATTGCCTTCTGTTTCCCGAGAATAGGCGGCAGCCGCCCCGATTCGGTCATCTTTGAGATGCTCTCGGGCAGTCTGCTCTTTTGCGCCGTATTTATGGCAAGCGACCCGGTAACCTCACCCAAAACGGCGTGGGGAAGAGCCCTTTACGGTATTGCCGGAGGCGTTTTTACCATGCTGTTCAGAAAATACGGGGCATATGAGGAAGGCGCGGTATTTGCCCTGCTGATACTTAATTCCCTTTCGGTCACCCTTGACGGCATTGTTTTTAAAACACAGCAAAATATGAGGGAGGCGCACAGCAATGGATAGGGAAACAGGATTTATTAAGGGATTTTTCTATAAAAACCCCATACTCGTCGGCATTATAGGCATAGGACCTGCCGTTGCCGCCGCCTACACCTTGAAAAACGGCATTGCCATATGCGTTATTATGCTTGTGCTTTTTGTGGCAACCGGAATTTTCTCATATTTTGTCGGAGATTTGCTTCCGGATAAGCTGAGCATCCCTTCTTACGTTGTTTTTTCGGCGGGAATGCTTGTGCCCGCTTATATGCTGTGCGAAAAGATCGTGCCCGGCGCGGTGGACGCGCTTGGAGTTTTTGCCCCGCTCATGGCGGTCAACACTATGATAATTTCCCGCTCCGACAGCTACCGTGATATGAAATCCTTAAAAGAAACCGCAGCGGACACCTTTGGAAACATTGCAGGTTTTGCCACCACCGTACTTATAGTCAGCGCTGTGCGTGAGCTTCTGGCCTTCGGCACTCTGCTGGAGCACCCCATAGCCGGCATAAAGCCGGCAGAAAATTTACGCCTGCCCTTTGCGGGATATATTATTTTAGGTATTATGGCAGCGGTGCTGCGAAAGTTTCGCCGTCATATACGCAAAAAGAGAGAGGAGCGAATCGGTTTATGAGCAAGCTTTCTCTTTTTATGAGCTACGCCCTGCTTGCCGTCTTTGCGCAGAACCTTGTGCTTACCGGAGGAATAGGGGCGAGCCGATTGATTCGTGCCGTGCGCAAACCCCGCGAGCTGCTGCAATATACTATTCTGCTTACGTTTTTCACCGTACTGTCGCAGCTTTTAGTTTACCCGGTAAATCTGCTTATAAAGGACAAGGAGTATGTAAAATTTGTCCGTCCGATAAGCGTTGTGCTCTGCATAACGGCGGTGTACCTTTTAACATGGCTGATAACGGCCAGATTTTTACCCCGGCTTTACGAACGCATTGAAAAACAGCTTACTCACTGTGCCTTCAACGGCATAGCGGCAGGCGTTCCGATAATTACCGCCATGCGCGGTTATCCCCTGTGGCATACGGTAGCCTTCTCAATTGGAGCAAGCCTTGGATTTATGCTTGCCGCCCTGCTGGTTTCCGAGGGCCTGCGGCGTGTTGACAACGCCGAGCTGCCTTATTCGTTTGTAGGCATACCCGCATCGCTTATTTACATAGGCATACTCAGCCTTGCCTTTGCGGGAATTTCCGGTGCGCAGATCTTTTAAATTACGATACATGCCCCTTTCCCCAAAAAATCCCCGAACCGCAAAAGCGGTTCGGGGATTAAACTTTTATTATCTTATTTTATTTAGATAACGTCGTAGCTTCTTTCATATGCCCACTTTGTTTCGGGAACGCTGATTCTCTTTACATTGCCGTCCTCGTCTTTAATGCTCATAAATCCTGCATTGAATACGATGGTAAGCTTTTCGGGGCTCTTGGTCTGCTGAACGATGGTGTAGTGACCCTTAACGGCCTCCGCCATGCTGTACTTGTACTCGGTTTCGGTTGTAACTTCCTGCCACTCTTTTTTAACATTTTCCTCATTGAAGGGATTGACTACCTCTACCTCTACCATCTCGGTAGTTACCTCAACAAATGTGTAGAAGAAAGGCTCTGTTACTTCCTTACCCTCTTCATTGGTATAGGTAATTTCTTTATAATCCATGGAGATATCACCGGAAACAGTTTTACGGCCGCTTTCGTCCTTGGTCTGCTTGCCCTGATGGAACACGTAAGTGCCGGTAGCTACATAGCCGAGACCGTGAACGGCAAAGGTGCCGTTGCTGTTAAACTGGCACATTCCGACATAGTTGTCAAGCTCCTTCCACGAACCCTCGATAGTGTAGGTAAATACCGAGGCAATATTGCAAGAAGTCATTGAACAAGCAATAAGTGTAAAGATCATAAGTGCCGCTAAAACTCTTTTAACTGTCTTCATAATTGGAAACCTCCTGAATAG
>JAFRVM010000001.1 GCA_017438505.1 Clostridia bacterium
ATCTCAATGGCAGCTTCGGGGTAACCGCCGACATTGACAAGATAAGCCGCCTGATTGAGATTGTTTCCGATGTGACGCAGCTCATTGTACAAAAGTTTCAAGCTCTCGTTGAAGCTGTAAGCTTTTATGCGGGTGTTTTTCAGCATTTTCAAAAAGAATTCAGTTTTGCCGAGACCGCTGGCTGACTGTTTGCTGTTCCAAAGTGCAAGCTCGGAATCAGACAAGCGTATCGCAAACTGATTGTTTCTTTTTCTCAAAACTTTCTGTTCCAAAATATTTTTCCTCCTTGCATTTCATTCTGGAGCGTTAGCTCCATTTTTTTCGCCGCTCCTGCGGCGCTTTTTCCGGCGCTCCTGCGCCGATTTTTGGGGTAGGTCTCGGGAGGGCGCTCCCTCCTGAGCAGGTAGTACCGCTAAGGCTATGCAAAGCCCGCACTTGTTCGGGATTTGTATAGCCAGCGGTGCTACCTGCCTATCGCCTCTGACCGGCTTAATTTATTGGGTTCGTCTATACATGGCGGTCAGAGGCGATCAAAATAGCGGGCGCTGCCAATTTTCCGCAGATTTGGTATCACCGCGATACCAATTTCTGCGCCGATTGGTATATACTTTTTTCGGCGCAGAAAACCAGTATCAAATCTTAGCGAATTTGCTATAAGTCGCGGATAAGTTGGCATTGCTTCGGGTGCTTTTTGCTATCCTCCGATGAAGTCGAGATCAACGTCCGAAATATCGTTTTTTTCGACTTTTTCGGCAGCCGCGAAATTCTGTGTGGGAACTGCAAAGTTTTCTCCGCTGTTCAGAATTTTTGCGATGCAGGCTGCGAGAAATGACGGAAGCGCTTTCTCCGCCGAGCGCTCCACCGCCGCAACGATCTCCGCAACGAATTTCTCCTCGCGTTCCCGGGTTTCGAGATATGGGTCGTCCTTCCGTCGAAAATATCTGCCGAAATAATCGTTGACCGCCGCGACAATCGCGGAAGTGTAAGACTTGAACTCCGTATAATCGAGAGCCTGCAAATAATCCCACGCCTGCTTGTGATCCGGCTTATCAAGATTCAGTCGCAGGCTTGTCGCTCTGATCGTCGGCATTGTCCGTCACCTCCTGCGGTTTATTCTCGGAAGTATCATCGGGTGCTGCCGCCTTCGGCTTCGCAGGCTTCTTCGGCTGCTCACTCGCCTTGAGAAGTGCATTGTACGCGAGCTTTTCATAGCCTTTCGCTGTGGCGCATATATCCTCGATGAAAACTACCCTGTCCTCGTCGAAGCTGCCGAAATTCTTGATGAGTGCAGCGCCGCCGCCCGTGACATAAAGGCGCATAAGCTCGGAATTATATTCGTACTTGCGGAGCACCTCGAAAATATCGGTGCAGTAGTTTCTGATAGCTCCGGCGATACAATCATAATACTTCTCGCTTATATCCGCCTTTCCGGTGCGGATCATCTGCTCAACGATTGATTCGTCAAGGATAGTTCCGCAGTTGTTGAGAACTTCGTTCTTTGCCGCGATAACGCACTGATTAACGCCCATTTTTTCAGTGTAGCACTTGCTTTCGACAGGCTTCTTGTCATTGATATACATAACATTCATAGTCCCGTTGCCGATGTCCGCGAGCATATTAACTCCCGACATTTCGGAAAGTCGGTCAATAACTGCCGTATAGCCCTGCGGAAATACTTTGCATCCGAGGATCTTCAGATTGTACTGCTTGTCCCTGAATGTGAACCTGACTTTGCTGTTCTTGGTGAGATACTTGCGGAAGTCCTCGCGCTGGGTCTTTACCCATGTGAGCGGGAGCCCCGCCGCAATGTACACATCTGCCGTTGTGATGCTCTCGCCGTCAAGCTCCTTTGCGATTGCCGCAAGGGTAAGCACATAAAAATCGTCGTCAATGCCCTTATCGGCAATGAAAGCCTTGTGTCCCTCACCAATGCGGTAATACTTGTTGTTGTACTGCAAAATCTCTCCCGTGAATGTAGGCTCGGTGTCGTATGCAGTAATGCCTGTGGGTGTGACGGTGTTCGCCGTCTTGATGTTGCCGTAGCCGGTATCTACCGCTACGATGATCGTGTTGTTGAGTTTTCTCATGTTAATTTCCTCCTGTTTTGGTATAATATTGTTTTCTCGGCAAAACGGTATCGAAGTCCGGACAATTCGTATCGTTTTGTCGTTTACATTATACCAAGAAATACTCCTAAACCGTATGACCATTTATTTACCAATTTTTTGACCAAATCGGCGTTCAAAAATATACTATTATAATATATACGCATTTTCAAATGTCTCGAAATCGGTATTGCGCTTTCTGTCGATTTATGGTAGAATATATGTGGCGGGTGCTGTACCCAAAAAACGGACACACAAAAATGACCGAGCCCATTAAATGGACACGGTCGTACAAACGGTATTTAGTATATGGATAGGACGAATGAAGAATTATGCCTGCTGATACAGTCGGATGACCAGCAGGCAAAAGAAGATTTATGCCGGAAAAACAGGCTTCTTGTTAAAAAAGCGGCTTCCCGATATTACGGCTCTTACGGCAATGACCTTGAACGCGAGGATCTCGAACAGGTAGGTTATCTCGGTCTGCTGACCGCTGCCGAAAAGTATGATACAAGTAAAGGCGTTAAATTCAGCACATACGCCGTAAAGTGGATAAATCACATGATACTGCGCGAGATTGAGGAAAGCGGCTTCTCTATCAGACTTCCCGCTAATGTACTTGAACTCATTGGAAAGTGTACGAAACTCGACACTTCACTTATGCAACAAGGCTTTGACCGTGACGAACGGTTACAGGTTATATCTCAAGAACTCGGCTTGTCGGTTGAAGAAGTGCGAAATTACCTGTCTATGAGGAAGCGTTATCAACAGACTATTTCTCTGAATACTGTCGTTGATGAGGAAAGTCTGACTGAGATCGGGGAGCTTGTAAAAGACGAGGA
>JAFRVM010000052.1 GCA_017438505.1 Clostridia bacterium
ATTGTACAGGTACCGGAGATTGTGCCGGGACCGAAGGCTGTGTCGTCGCCTGTCTGACCGCCTTCGCCGCCCTCGCCGGATCCGCCCGAGCCGCCTTCGCCCTCAATTGTGCCTGCGGGAGAGGCAACATAAGCGGCAGCCCACGCGCTCGCGCCGGATGTGGCGGCAATAACGGTGTAGCCGTCGGTAGTAACATTTTCCGAAGTGAGGGTAAATGAATAATTATAGTTCATGGTGTTTGAAACAGCGGCCTGAGCTATTACATCTCCCGAGTTATAGGCGGCAGCCGCGTCGGCCGTTCTGTCGCCCTTGAGCACTACAACCTTTTCGATCCATCCCCAGATGTTGGCCGTACCCGAAAGGGTGATGCTTCCGTCAGCGTTTAGCATGCTGTTTGCCGTTATGCTGCTCTGACTTGTGCTTGAGGTCTGAACCGACTGAGTCTCGGCAAAGGCCGTCACGCAAGATACGCAAAGCAGTGCGCAAAGCAGAATTGCGACCGCTTTTTTCAATAGATTACTCACTAAAAATCTCCTCCTTAAATGTTTTGTTTTTTTCGTACATAAACTAATATAGCATTTTTTAACTTTGCTAGGCAATTAAAATCGGCCTGTTGCCAAAATTTCGGAGTATGTGACAATTTTAACCCTATCGGTTTGTGTAATATTCCCTAAATAAAAATTCCTCCATACGGTAATTTTCGTATGGAGGGAAAAATCATTACATATCTGCGACCTCTTCGCTTTCTTCGGGCGGGACATAAATTATCGTATCGGCACATACAGGACAATAAGGAATTGCAAGCCTGCACGACTGCTCAAAGGTCATAATAACTATTGTGCCCCGGAGATTTTTGCAGGTGTAATCGGTATGCATATACGTATTGGAAAGATTTGTGTATACCTCGCTGTCGTCATAAAGATATATTATATCCTTTTTGACGGTTGTCGTGGTTGTCTTTGGCGCCGTAGTCTTTTTTGTAGTCCTTTTGGTGGTTTTTCTTGTTTTGGGTTTTGTTGTTTTTGATGTTTTGGGCGTTTCGGTAACCGTTGTCGTAGTAACAGTGGCTGCAGTTACGGTTGAGGTCGTGGTCTGTTCGGGCGCTTCATACCGCCAGTTTTGTGCCCGTATGACCGTTTCGGGATGAGAGGCAAAGGCGGGATAAAACAGCACTGCGCATACCGCGGCGGTAAGCAGCGCGCCTATCACCTTCTGCCTGTCAAGAATAAAGAAAAGCGCAGGCAGTATTCCAAAAGGAAAACAGAGTAAAATCAAGAGCTTTATTCTGTTTTTGCTGCGTACACGTTTCATTTTATCTACCCCGGCCGGCATTAAATTGTACATGAGTATAACACTAATTACACAATGAGTCAATATTAGACCATTTTTTACAAAAAATCATGTTAAAAATTTATCATTTTGCGCATTTACAATTTTACTGCGTTGTGATATAATAAAAATAACATTTATAAGGAGGTTTGCAAAATGTTCAGAGCAATCGGACGAGCATTCAAAAACTATTTTAAAATTGAGGGCAGAACACCCAGAAAAGACTTCTGGTGGTATATCATCGTATATTCGGTCATCGCCGTAGGGATCTGGGTTGCCGGCTACTTTACCGGCGATTTGAAGCTCACTGCGGACGGACATAACTACTCCGCATCCCTTACCGGTATCTGCGGCACGGTATATCTGGTTTTCTTCGTACTGAACCTTATTCCGCTGCTTACCGTTTCGGTCCGTCGTCTGCATGACACAAATAAAAGCGGCTGGCTCCTGCTTTTAAACCTTATCTGCTGCATAGGCACAATAATTCTGTTTATCTTTATGCTTATCCGCGGCAAAAGTACCGACAACAAATACGGCCCTGACCCCTACGCCCTGCCCGAAGAGGAAATCGGCGATGAGGAAACAAACGCAGAATAATCCCACAGACAAGACAAAACTCCCCGCAAATAATTGCGGGGAGTTTTTTTACTGATTGTCACTCAGGTTTTTCATCCTTAAATCGTCGATAAGCAGACGTATATGCACAATCTGCCTGTCGTTAAGCCCGTCGACGCAGACGGTTTTTTCCTGTACCCTGCAGAGCAGATAATCGGTGGAAACATTAAAGCATTCCGCCACCTTTACAAGCATGTCGATTGAGGGCTGAATGTTGTTGTTTTCCCAGTTTGATATAGTCTGCTTTGTTACATTGAGCTTTTTTGCCAGTTCGACTTGGCTGAATCTGTTTGCGGTTCGAAGTTCTTTAATTTTGTCACTAAGCATAAATACATCCCTTTGTCAAGATCTACAATACCATTGTAGTAGATTTATTTAACAAACTAAAAATACCGCGGTATTGTAATAATAGACAAATTCTATGTACTTATTGTTCACTTTTTGGGTATTTTTATTACTCTCCCATGACAGCCGAGACCACCATACTTCCCGCGTCATCTTTGCAATAAACCCTTACGCTGTAAGCGCCTGCGGGAGGGTCAAAGGTAAAGGTGTCAATTCCTGTCCAGCTCGATGATTTTGCATATACCCTGCCCTCGCCTACAACATAGAAGCGGTAGCGCTTTACTCCCACGCCGCCTGACGCAAATGCACGGGCTGTGATGCTGTTTCCGTCCTGCGAGAGGGTTATTTTTGTAATTTCAAGGTCGCGGGTTTCAACCTCGGCCTCCTCCCACTCGTAAACAACCTTTACCGAGCAGGTAAAGCTCTCATCTGTGCCGGGATAGCTTGCCGTAACGGTAGCCGTTCCGGGTGCGACGGCTACTATTTTGCCGCACTGAACGGTGGCGACATTTTCGTTGCTGCTGCTCCAGACTATAAGCGGCTCGTGCACCGTGCCGTTTCTCGAAATCAGCTTTATCTTGCCGTTTTCATACTGATGAAGCGCGACAGCCGTTTCGGAAAGGTACATATCGTTAGGAGCGGCAAAGCTCTCGTAAAATACGCCCTTGTTCTCATAATCAAGATTTTCGTTATTGCTCCACGAGCTTATATTGCTGTCACCGGAACCGAGCAGATGCTGCCACGACGTACCGTTCCAGCCGAAGTGATAAATTGTATCGGTGCCTGTGTATTTCCATGGGGTTATCTGAGCGTTCTCGCTTGCCTGCTTGTTGAAATCGTTGCCGAAAAAGCTGTTGTTATAGCCCGAGGAGGACGACCAGCTGCTGGCGTGAGTACCCGCCGCCCACCAGATGGGATACCATGTGCTTTCTTCGGGATGACCGTTTGCCCAGCTTCGGTGCATATAAACAAGATTTGATGTGTTGCCCACGATCCAGTTGTTGCGCTCCCAGCCGCCGTGCAGGTTGATATCGCAGGAAAGATCGTTGTTTCTTACAATGTTTCCCGAGGACGACCACTGTATGGCTAAGTGGCGCACATTTCGCACAGTATTGTTTTCAAGAAGGCTGTTGTCGATCTTTGAAAAGCGCAGGTAGCCGTGACCGCCCTTGCCCTTGTTCCACGAGCCGTCGATGTAGTTGTCCCGCACAGTGATATTTGAGGCGAACTCGGTAACAATGGGGTGCGAGCCGGTCATATACATATGCACGTTTTTGACCATGCAGTTGTCGGCATATTTAAACAGTATGCCGTGAATGGCGTATTCGGGAGCGGCGTTTACATAATAGTATCCCACTCCGTTAGGGTTGGTAACAGCGTCATAAACTCCGTCGTTGAGACCCGCGTACTTTGTACCCTCAAGGCTCTGGGTGTAGTAAAAATCCTCAAAGGTAACATCGGTAACCGATGTTATAGGGATAATTTTACTTGCGTAGCCGGTCGCGCTGGCATAGGGAACATCGAACTCCAGCGGACTGCTCAGCGTAACCGTGTTGTTTGCCTCATCCACGCTTACTATATGGAAGGACTGGGTGCGGATATGGGCGTTATCGTCGCGGTACTGCTGCGGCATATCGGTCTGGGCATAAAAATCGGCCGTGTTAGCCGCGCGGATTACAACCATCTGCCCCTCGGTAAAGCTCTTTGCTCCGTTCTTTGCAAGGGTGACGGTAGTATCGCCCTTTGATGCTCCCGCATCACCGAACTTTATGCCCGTTTTCCAGTGGAAGTTTATTGAGCCGAGATAGTTTTGCTCGCCCGAGTGCATCACTCTTGTTTCAACGTGGAAAGCCGCCGCGCCCGGCCACAGCTTGCCGTCGATGTCGGGCTCCTGCTCATTTTCATCGCCAATGGTATTATAGGTTACATTTGCGCCCGGCTTGAATACAAAGCGTGTGCCTGTCGCCTCGTCCACGCCAGCACCTTTAAAGGTAAGGCCGCTTACGTCGATGTAAAGCTGGTCGGAAAGGTCAATCGTTCCCGCAGGAAAGAGCAGTGTGTAGTGGTTTTGCGCCGAAGCGCTCTCCGCCAGCGAATCAATGACCGCCTGAATAGCGGCGGTGTCGTCGATACTGTCGTTTGCGATAACCCCGCGCGTTGTCATGTCGATAACGGTATTTGTGCGGGCGCGGTTGAAATATCCCGTGTCCGAAAAATCGGTGCGCACGATGTCCGCCCGCGGATTTTCGTCGGCAAAGCCCAGCTGACCTGTCGCTGTGGCGGCAAAAAGCACCGCGCAGGCCGCCGCGGCGGCCAATACCGAGGCAATACGTTTTTTAATCATGTTAAATCCTCCTAAAAAAAGAAGATATGTTTAATACTTTTCTTATATTTTATAATAGCACTTTTTACCTGTAAAAGTAAAGAGCAAAAAATAATACTTGACAACTGTGAA
>JAFRVM010000053.1 GCA_017438505.1 Clostridia bacterium
AGTTGCCCGGTGTTATCTCGTTGCGGAAGGATTTACCTATCTGACCGATGCCGAAGGGCAGCTTTTTTCTTGTGGTGCGCTGAACATTGAGAAAGTTTACAAATATACCCTGAGCGGTTTCGGGGCGTAAGTATACCTCGTTCTTTGCGTCCTCGGTAACGCCCTGGAAGGTCTTGAACATAAGGTTGAATTTTCTGATATCGGTGAAATTGTGCTTGCCGCATTCGGGGCAGACAATGTTGTTCTTTTCGATGTAGTCGGTCATTTCCTCAAAGGTCATACCGTTTGCGTCGCCGCCTGCGTCCTCGATGAGTTTGTCGGCTCTGTGACGGGTCTTGCATTCCTTGCAGTCCATAAGGGGGTCGGAAAAACCTCCGACGTGACCGGAAGCGACCCATACCTGGGGGTTCATAAGAATAGCGCAGTCGATACCTACGTTATACTTGTTCTCCTGAACAAACTTCTTCCACCACGCCTTTTTTACGTTGTTTTTAAATTCTACGCCTAATGGGCCGTAGTCCCATGTGTTGGAAAGACCGCCGTAAATCTCGCTGCCGGCGTATACAAAGCCTCTGTTTTTGCATAGAGCGACAACCTTTTCCATTGACTTTTCCGAGTTAGAAAGCATATATTTATCCTCCGTTTATTATAATCCCATTTCGGTATATTTCTTTTTCATCATTTTAGCCGCCTTGTAAATATCGCCGCAGCCCATTGTAATTACCAGGTCGCCGCTTTTTGCGGTTTTGACTATATAATCGGCGATCTCCTCAAACGAGCCCAGCAGCTTGCAGTTAGGAATTTTCGCGGCAAGCTGAGAGGAGCTTACGCCGAGATCGTCAACCTCGCGCGCCGCCATAATTTCGGTAAGCACCGTTTCGTCGGCAAGCGAGAGCACCTGCGCAAATTCGTCCAGATGGTCGCGCGTACGGCTGTATGTAAAGGGCTGGAACACCGCGACAATGCGCTTAAAGTTCATTTCCTTTGCCGCGCGCAGTGTAGCCTCAAGTTCGGCGGGATGATGAGCGTAGTCGTCGGCAACGGTAACCCCGTCGAAAATTCCGTGAATTTCAAAGCGTCTGCATGCGCCGCCGAAGGTATCAATGCCGTCGGCCACACATTCGGGAGTCGCTCCGACTACAAGCGAAGCCGCCGCCGCGGCAAGAGCGTTGAGAATGTTGTGCCTGCCGGGAATGTGAAGCTTTATGCGGCAGAGCTTTTCGCCCTTTTTGACAAGGTCGAACATCCAGTGACCGTCGGTGTCCTGACTGACACCGGAAGCGTAGTAATCATTTGTCTGCTCAAAGCCGAAGGTAATAATCGGCAGGTCTATGCCCTCGACAGCCTTCATTGAGTTTCTGTCATCGCCGTTTACAATTACGCAGTCAGTTGTCTGCAGACAGAACTGATGGAAGGACTTGATTATATTTTCAACGTTGCCGAAAAACTCCAGGTGATCGGCGTCTATATTAAGTATAACCGCGATGGCGGGTGTTATCTGCAAAAAGGTGTTTACAAATTCGCAGGCTTCGACAACCATTGTATCGCTGTCACCCGCTCTGCCGTTTGTGCCGAGAAGCGGAAGCTTTCCTCCGATTATAGCCGAGGGGTCAAGGTTGCCGTTCATAAGTATCTGGGTGATCATGGAGGTAACGGTCGTTTTGCCGTGCGTGCCCGAAACACCTATCGTGTTGGGATATTTGCGGCAGACTGCGCCGAGAAGCACCGAGCGCTCCACCGTGGGGATCCCCTTTTCGACAGACGCGAGAAGCTCGGGGTTATCCTTTTGGATTGCGGCGGTATAAACCACCAGCTCCATATCGTCTGTAATGTTTTCGGCTCTCTGCCCTATTACCACGTTTATTCCCATAGAGCGGATTCTGTTTACGGTATCGGAGAGATCGTCAACATCCGAGCCGCTTATCTTGTAGCCCTTGGAATGCAGGATCTCAACAAGCGGACACATACCCGATCCGCCTATGCCGATAAAATGAACTCGTCTGACCTTTGCAAGAATTTCATCAAATTCCATGTAGTTCACTCCCAAAAAAACTATTCTATTTATTATAATCCTCCCAGGCGATAAAATAAATAGTTTTCGGCAAAAAAATTGTAAATTTGTTCAAAAAATATTGCCTTGCCTCCCGGCACACAAATCGTGCTCACGCCATAATATGGTGTGTAATTAAATCTGCGCAAGATTTGCGTCAAACAGCAAACTGCCGGAGGTGTCAAATTTTGAATAAAAACATAATTTCGGTAATCGGCGGAGATTTGCGGCAGGTCTATCTTGCCGAGCTGATTGCCGCTTCGGGCTATACCGTCTTTCTGGCGGGGACGGAAAACTGCCCGTATATTCCCGACGGGGTGTTTATGACCGACGTGCGCTCGGCGGTAAAATTTGCCCGCAGCGTAATTTTGCCTCTGCCCGCGACAATGGACGGCCTTTTGGTAAACGCGCCGTTTGCAGAGGGACAGATCCATCTTAACGATATATCTCCCCTTATAAAAAACAAAAAGGTCTTTGCGGGCATTGCAAAAAGGCTTGCAGATATAAACGCCATAGATTACTACACAGATGAGATTTTACTTCGCGAAAACGCTCTGCTGACCGCCGAGGGCGCTGTGGCTCAGGCTGTTGAGCAATATCCCGGAAAGCTTTGCGGCTCGGTCTGTCTTGTAACCGGCTACGGCAGAATTGCAAAGGAGCTTTGCAAAATATTATCGGCACTCGGCTGCAAGGTCACAGTTGCCGCCCGAAGCGAAAATGCAAGAGCAGACGCTCAAAAAGCGGATGTGACCGCCATTGATTTTAAAGAGCTCCCCGCTATTGCGGGTCAGTTTGAAATAATATTCAATACCGTGCCCGCTCCGGTCATCACAGACAAAATCATTCCCCTTCTTCTAAAGAACTGCTTTATTGCCGACCTTGCCTCCGCGCCCGGAGGAACAGATTTTCCCCTTGCAAGGGACTACGGAATAAAAGCCCTGCTTCTGCCGGGTCTGCCCGGCAGATTCTCACCACTCGCGGCGGCGGAAAGTATTTGGAAAGCGGTACTGCGAAGCTCCGCCGATATATAATCTACCAGTTAAAGGAGGCCTAAATATATGACCGACACAAAAATAGGTTTTGCCCTCACGGGCTCTTTTTGCACATTTTCAAAGATAGTCCCCGTTATCAAAGAGCTTGTCGACCTTGGCGCGGACGTAACCCCCATAATGTCGGCAAACGCATACACGACAGATACCCGGTTCGGCACAGCCGAATCGTTTATAAATACAATAGAGGAAATCTGCGGCAAAAAAATCATTCATACCATTAAAGACGCCGAGCCGATAGGGCCGCAGTCTCTGCTCGACGTTATGGTTATCGCTCCCTGCACCGGCAACACCCTCGGAAAGCTGGCGGCGGGAATAACCGATACCTCGGTAACAATGGCCGCAAAGGCACATCTGCGAAACAGTAAGCCGCTCATTCTGGCGGTTTCAACAAACGACGCGCTGTACACATCGGCAAAGAGCATAGGTC
>JAFRVM010000054.1 GCA_017438505.1 Clostridia bacterium
ACGAGACGCTCGGATACTGGTATCCGCTTTACAAAACACCGTTTATTTCGGCATTCAACATGGTTTTCCAAAATGATTGCGGCTTAAAGAGCGCAAACCTTGTTCCCCCGTTTTCAAAAATACTCGGTAAATTTGTCTATGCATGCTTTGACGGTAAAATCGGAGCGGCGTTTATCCTTTTCTCGATGGGAGCTTTTGTATTTTCTTCGCTGTATCTGCTGATAGTTTACATAAAGCACAGAGGGTATAAAGCGGCAGCGCCGTTTTTACCGGCATTTTTAGTCTGGCTGTCGGTAATGATTTCCTCGCCTATCGCCGATCATCTGCGCTATCTCGACTGCTTTTTCTGCGTAATACCGCTGTTTATTGCGCTGGCACTAGTTAAAAAGAACGACAAAAAGGTTGATTAAATAATGTATACACTCATTAAACAATCTGGCAAGGCACGTTTAGGAAAATTTGAAACTGTGCACGGCACATTCAAAACTCCCGCCTTTATGAACGTCGCCACCTGCGCGGCAATAAAAGGCGCGCTTTCGGCAAACGATCTTAAAGAGATACGCTGTCAGGTAATGCTTTGCAACACATATCACCTTCACCTGCGTCCCGGAAATAAAACTGTGCATACTATGGGCGGACTTCGCGGCTTTACCGGCTGGCAGGGTCCTGTGCTTACCGATTCGGGCGGATTTCAGGTGTTTTCACTTGCAAGCCTTCGTAAAATCACCGAAGAAGGAGTTAATTTTTCCTCCCACATCGATGGCAAAAAGATTTTTATGGGACCCGAGGAGAGTATACAGATTCAGTCCGATCTCGGCTCGACCATCGCCATGGCCTTTGACGAGTGCGTAAAAAATCCCTCGCCCTATGAGTATGTTAAGGCTTCCTGCGAGCGCACGACCCGCTGGCTTGCCCGCTGCTGTGACGAAATAAAAAGGCAGAACAGCCGTCCCGATGCAGTCAATCCAAATCAGCTCTTATTCGGAATAAACCAGGGAGGAACATACAAAGACCTGAGAATCGAGCACATGCGGCAGATTCGCGATCTTGACTGCGACGGCTACGCCATAGGCGGTCTTGCAGTCGGTGAGCCCGCCGAGGTTATGTATGATATTATCGAAACTGTCGAGCCGGAAATGCCGGCAAATAAAATCCGATATTTAATGGGCGTGGGAACGCCTGTCAACATTTTAGAGGCGGTGCACAGAGGGGTCGACCTGTTCGACTGCGTAATGCCCAGCCGCAACGCCCGTCACGGTCACGTTTTCACAAGCGAGGGCATACGCAACATGGCAAACGCCAAATATGAGTGCGACCCTCTCCCCCTTGACCCAAATTGCGACTGCCCGGTTTGCCGCAACTTCTCGCGCAGCTATATCCGTCATCTGTTTAAGAGCGGCGAAATGCTCGCCATGCGCCTTGCCGTTATGCACAATCTTTATTTTTACAACGCTCTTATGGAAAAAATCCGGGAGTCTCTCGAAAACGATGCTTTTGAGTCATTTTATAACGAAAACATTGAAATACTCGGAAAAAGGATATGATTATTTATGGGTTACAGCTCAAATAACTGCGAATACTGCGCAAACTACGTTTATGACGAAGAATGTGATTGCTACGTCTGCGTCGTCAACCTCGATATCGACGAAATGGAGCAATTTTTGTCGGGCAACACAAAGTCCTGCGCGTATTTTTCCTACGGCGACGAATACGCCGTGGTTAAAAAACAGATGTAAAAACTGGGCGCATTGCAATTAATTTTTTTGCAATGCGCCCAGTTTTTAACGAGACTATCCCTTTATTCATTCAAAAAGATTTTTAAAATCAGGGCTGCGAACTGTTTTTATTTGTTATAATGGAACATGATCTTTAAAATGTTCAAAAATCAATAAAACGAAGTCGCTGTAAATAGGCAAATATTAAAACTATGCCTATTTACACTTAGCCGTTATATATATCTTCAATAAAATCTTGGGTTTCATCATAATTAGCTTCATACCAATTACCGGATTCTTCCATTACAATTTTTTTAGGTGATAACTTATTGTTTAGATGAGCAAAATAGAAAATAAAATGATTTGTTTCACCTTTCATTTGAATGGTCAGAGTGCAAGATACCGGTTTTTCACTTCCGTACAACTCTGCTTCAGACGGTGCGTATTTTCCGCTCCAATCTTCAGACCATGTAATATCGTAAGATTGCACATCGCTCCATTCTTCTTTTATAGTCTTTTGAACGTATTCTTCCAGCTTTTGGCTAAATGACTCTTCATATCCTACAACAGGTGCATTTTTATAATTTGAAACACCGTTGCATGATGAAAGTAAAAGCATTGCGCATAGAAGAAATGACAGAATAATTTTTTTCATTTTATAATCCTCCTTATAGTTAAAGAATTTTTTATTACTTTTATGATTACCTATACAACTATGTAAAACGCAACTTCGCTCGATTTGTGTGCCGACTATTCACCCCCAGCAAACAAAAAAGTGCGCAGCCAAAGCCACGCACTGAAAAATGCATAGCTCGGTTGCGCCACACAACTTTTGAACAATTCCAAAGCAAAGGATGCCAAAAAAGAGCATGCATTTTTACCAAAATAAAAAGACATCCTTTTTTAGCCCAGAATTGTTCATATATTTAGTTGTGTGGCAACTATAATTTAGCACATTTTGGAGAAAATGTCAACAAAAAATCTCTACAAAGAATACACTTTGTAGAGATTTTTAATATTTTCAATTAATATTTAATGTAAAAACGTTTCAACCAAAAATCTGGGGCGGGCTTTGGTTTCGGAATAGATTTTGCCTATGTACTCTCCGACAACGCCGACGGCGATAAGCTGGATACCGCCGAGCAGCCACAGGGAAAGAACTCCGATAGCCGTCCACGAAACAGCGTACCATCCGCACAGCTTGACGACAAGCGCGCAAACCGCTGCCAGAAAACCCAAAACCGAAAGAATTATTCCAAAAGTGGATATAAAGCGCAAGGGCTTTACACTAAATGACGTGATGCCATCCCACGCAAAATTGAGCATCTTTTTTAGCGGGTATTTGGATTCTCCCGCAAAGCGCTCGCTGCGGTCGTAATAGACGCAGTCGGTTTTAAAGCCGATTGTGGGAACTATTCCGCGCAGGAACAAATTGACCTCTTTGTAGTCCTCCAGAGCGTCCAGCGCGCGGCGGCTCATAAGACGGTAATCGGCGTGATTGTAAACACACTCAACGCCCAGAGCGTTCATAACCTTATAAAAGCCCTCGGCGGTCATGCGCTTGAAGGCAGTGTCGGTATCGCGACGCTTTCTTACGCCGTAAACTATGTCGCAGCCCTCGTTATCAAATTTTTCAATAAATCCGTCTATTACGTTTATATCGTCCTGCAAATCGGCGTCCATGCTTATTGCACAGTCGCAGTGCTCCTTGACCGTCATAAGTCCGCAAAGCAGCGCGTTCTGATGTCCTCGGTTGTGGGCAAGCTTTACTCCGCAGAAGAAAGGATCGCCTGCGTGATACTTCTCGATCAGCGACCAGGTTTTGTCCTTTGAGCCATCGTCAACAAAGCAGATGCGGCTTTCTTTGGATATTTTTCCCGCGTCGATTAAGGAATTCATTTTTATTTTGAGCCGTTTTGAAGTTTCGGGCAGAACCTCTTCCTCATTATAGCACGGCAGCACAAGATAAACTATTTTACTCATAAAAACACCCCATTTACATTTATAGTCTAATTATAAAAGAAATGACGCTAAATTTCAAGCAAAGCGGCGGCATTTTTCCATTTTATTTTTTCTTTGTATTCATCGCTTATCGGCAACTCGTTTAATGCCGAGAGGGTTTCCTTTACCGTTTTCCACGGGTAGTCGGTGGCAAAAAGAATTTTAGAACTGTCGTATTTTTCAAGAATTGGCAAAACATCTCTTGATTTTGGAAGATCAAGTGTCATTGAGATATCGAGATAAAGTCCGAATTTTACAAATTCATCAAGATGCGCAAGCAGACGGTCAAAATATGTATAGCCGAGCAGGTGGGCGCAAACAAGCTTTGCACCGGGGATTTTAGGCAATAGCCCGGCTATTATATCGGGCGAGCACCGAACGTAATCAGGAAACGAAGGATCTGCTCCGCCGTGCAGAATTACCGGCATTCCCTGCTCGGTTGCCAGGTTTATGACCTTTGCGATTTTGTTGTCGTCGGCAAAAGTGCGCACAAAATCAGGATGGATTTTAATGCCATTTAGCCCTGCTTTTTTAAGCTTTATGATTTCTTCTTTTATATTGGGCATATCCGGATGAATACCGCCGAAGCATATTATTTGTTTATTATCGGAAATGCTGATTATATAATCGTTTACCGCGCCGACCTGACGCACATTTGTAACAACCGGCAGAATAACCGAAAGGTCCGCCCCGCCCTGCTCCATATTGGCAAGCAAACCATCAAGCGTGCCGTCGCCGTGAGCCGGAAAGCCTCCGGTCTTTTCAAGAGAAGCGATGGCTCTGCCGGCAATATTAGGAGGAAAAACATGAGTGTGAAAATCAATAACCATAACTGTGACCCTTCATAAAACTGATTTGTACTAATTATAGTCATTTAAACTTGATGTGTCAATTTTTCATTCGGAATAATCCTCTAAAACTTCATTGAGTTCTTCGCGGCTGTTTACTGTTATTCCGTTTTTCAATAAAAGCTGATCTTCCGGAGGAAATTCCGAAATATCTGCATCTAAAATTTCGTAAGGTGTTTTACTTTCGCCGTAAAATACTCCGATATAACCGTTTGTCTCTTTTACGGTGTATGTTTGAGACCGGTTTTCATCAGAAGTCCTGTCGCTAAACATTTGTCTGGCGCAGCCTGAAATAAAAAAAGAAGCTGCTATGCTGAAAATCAACAATATAAATCTGTTTTTACTCATAGAATAAATCACCTCAGTTCCTATTTTTATCAAAAAAACAAATTATATTCCTTAAAAAAGGTTTCAAAAAGGTTACAAGTGTTTTCAAAAAAAGAAAATATGCTAAAAAAAGTGGAAAAATTAAAAATTGTATGATACAATAAGATTAATCGTAATTTAAATGCGATATTATAACTGTTTAAAAAGATTTATTTTTATAGGAGGCGACCGCTTTTGAGTGCAAATAACTTTTGGAACGGTGTAAAAGGCTTTTTTTCCAACATGGGACAGAAAATCAGCAAAAGTTATAAGACAAGTAAAGCGAAAAGAAAACAGAAGGGCAAAAAAAGCATCGGCAGAGTTATTTGGAGCTATGTCGGCAAGGGCATTTTAACCCTATTGCTCATTATGATTATTTCGGGCAGTATCATTGGTACCACGGCTACGATTTATATTGTAAAGGATTTGGATAAAGATATTAACTTTGATCTTAATTCCCTTAAAATCAGCCTTACCTCTGTTATATATGTCCGTGATGACAACGGTGATTTTTACGAGTACCAGAAGCTCCACGGCTCAGAAAACCGTGAGTGGGTAAGCTATAACAATATCAATGATTATGTCAAAAACGGTATTGTCGCCATAGAGGATCAGAGATTTTATCAGCACCACGGCGTCGACTGGAAAAGTACCGTTTACGCGTTTGCCAATATGTTCTTAAAGATGTCCAACAATAACCGAGGCGGTTCTACTATTACCCAGCAGCTTATAAAGAACATTACCAATGAAAATGAGGCCACCCCCGAAAGAAAGCTTAAAGAAATTTTCCGTGCCCTTGAACTTGAAAAGAAGTACACTAAGGAAGAAATTCTTGAAAGCTACCTCAATGTTGTTTCTTTCGGCAACGGCTGCAACGGAATACAGTCTGCCGCGCAAACCTATTTCGGCAAAAACGCCAACGAGCTTACCCTTGCCGAAGCGGCATGTATTGTCGGCATAACCAAAAACCCCAGTAAGTATAATCCCCTTGTAAACCCCAACAACAACAGAGAACGCCGTCAGTATGTACTCAAAAAGATGCTTGAACTCGGATTTATTTCCCAGCAGGAATACGATCAGGCATACAATCAGGAACTTGTTTTCAACAAAAAATCTATTGGAACCAACAACACCACCACAAAGTACAACAGCTACTATGTCGATCAGGTAATAACCGACGTAATGGCTGATCTTCAGGAAAACCTCGGCATCTCCTCAACCGAAGCCTTCAACATGGTTTACAACGGCGGCCTGCAGATTTATACTGAGGTTGACCTTAAAATGCAGCAGAAGGCAGAGAAAATATTTACCGAGGCAAATTCTCAGATCTTCGGCAAAGGCAAATCTCAGGCATCTCCCCAGTGTGCTATCGTTGTAATGGATTACAACGGCGCTGTTAAATGTATGGTCGGTGGTGTCGGGGAGAAAAAGGGCAACCGTGTTCTTAACCGCGCAACAGGATCAAAGCGTCAGCCCGGTTCGGCAATCAAGCCTCTTAGCTGCTATGCGCTCGGAATCGAGACCAACGCCTTTGAGTTTTCCACAATGGTTGAGGATAAGGCGATAAATATCAACGGCTACAAGCCCAAAAACTCCTATAAGGGATATAAGGGCGATATCACAATCGCTCAGGCAATTAAAGTCTCTTCAAACACTGTGCCCGTTCAGCTTGTTCATAAAATGGGTGTAAGCAACAGCTTTAACTTTATGACAAAAAATCTCGGACTTGACCTCGTTGATGAAAAGGAGATCAACGGCAAAAAATATACAGATAAGGGTCTCTCTTCCACTCTCGGCTCTCTTACCGACGGTGTAACCGTTCTTGAGATGACTGCCGCTTACGCCACATTCGGCAACGGCGGTAAATATTATGAACCTTATACCTATTCAAAGGTGCTTGACAGCAACGGAAGAGTAATTCTTGAAAACAAGGCCACTTATACTCAGGCAATGAGCGAGGCATCCGCCTATATTATGAACCAGCTTCTGCGTGAGCCTACCAAAACAGGCGGTACCGCGGCAGGTCTTTCCATTGGCAACTTCCCCATCTACGGTAAAACCGGTACAACCGATAACTACAAGGACAGATACTTTGCAGGCGGTTCTCCCTATTATGTAGCTGCATGCTGGTACGGTTACGATATTCCCAAGTCCATAAGCGGCAGTACAAACTACGCCATGAGAGCTTGGAAGGCCGTTATGACAGAAGCTCACGAGGATCTGCCCAAGAAGGATTTCAAAATGCCCAAGGGCGTTGTTAAAAAGACCTACTGTACTCATACCGGTCTGCTTGCTTCACCCGAATGCTCCGACACAAAGACAGGATACTACAAGACAAAATCTAAAATAGGTCTCTGCTCGGGTCATGGCCACAGCACTCCGGATAATACCGATAAAACAACAACCACTACGGCCGGTGAAAAGAAAACCACCACTACAACCACCACTGCTGCCGAGCCAGCCGGCAACGACGACGCAGCATAAAATCCTCTGATTAATTTACTGCATAAGGAGGTGGACATCATGTATAAGGTTATGATAGTTGATGACGAAGACTATATTGTTCAGGGTCTGGTTAACTACATTCCTTGGGAGCAGTACGGCTGCCATGTTGTAGCTGTCGCCCGCGACGGAAATACAGGTCTTGAACTGATAAAGGAGAAAAAACCGGATATTCTTTTTACCGATATCAGAATGCCCAATGCAACCGGTCTGACAATGATTGAAAATATTCGAGAGCTTTTCCCCGACCTTCAAATAACCGTTATAACCGGCTACCGAGACTTTGAGTATGCTCAGCATGCAATCAAGCTTGGAGTTGTTCGTTTTGTGCTTAAGCCTACTAAAATGGACGAACTTACAGAAGCATTAAACACAATGATTGCTAATTTGAACAAAATAAAAGCCGAGGAGCCCTCTCCCGCTTCAGATTCGGATGATAAAACCGATAAAACTGAAACGGGTGAAGAACTCCTCGAGGATGATAAAGGAGATAATTCAGGAAGCTTTATTGCGAAAAACGCTTTAAAATATATTGAGGAAAATTTCGCAAAACATTTAACGCTTTCAATGGTTGCAGACAGTATATACGTCAGCCAGTGGCATTTGAGCCGAGTACTTAAAAAGTACCAGGATTTGAGTTTTACGGATCTGCTTAATACTGTCAGAATCAAAAAGGCAAAAGAGATGATGTCCGACCCTTCTCTTAAAATCCACGATATATCAAAGCTTGTCGGATTTTCCGATGTTTCGCATTTTTCAAAAATTTTCAAAAAGTTTGAGGGCGTTTCCCCCAACGAATACAGAAATCAGCATATAAAATAACCGGAGGTGATTGAAATGTACATTGCAAGCGAAAACAGGTATGATAAAATGATTTATCGAAGATGCGGCAAAAGCGGTTTAAAGCTGCCTGTTGTCTCACTGGGTATGTGGCACAATTTCGGAAGCTCTTCTCCCTATGAGCGATCAAGAGAGCTTTTGCATACCGCATTTGATCTGGGTATTACCCATTTTGACCTTGCAAACAACTACGGTCCAGTTTACGGCGCTGCAGAGCAGACCTTCGGCAGGGTGCTTGCCCAGGATCTGCGCCCCTACCGTGATGAGCTTGTTATCTCAACAAAAGCCGGATGGGATATGTGGCCGGGACCATACGGAGATTTCGGCTCAAAAAAATACTTAATTGCAAGTCTTGATCAAAGCCTTAAAAGAATGGGCCTTGATTATGTTGATATTTTTTATCATCACAGACCCGACCCCGAAACTCCGCTTGAGGAAACCATGGGCGCTTTGGCACAGATTGTACGTCAGGGCAAAGCGCTTTATGTGGGAATTTCAAACTACCCTTCGGCTCTTGCGGCTCAGGCAATAGATATTCTAAACGATCTGGGCGTTCACTGTCTGATTGAGCAGCCTTCCTATAATATGTTCAACCGCTGGATTGAAGACGACGGTCTGCTCAATACTTTGGGAGACAGAGGCGTTGGCGCAATTGCTTTTTCTCCTCTTTGTCAGGGACTGCTTACAAACCGTTATCTCGGCGGTATTCCTGCCGACTCCCGTGCGGCGGGAGAAAGCGTATTTTTAAACGCTGACGGCGTCACCCCTGAAAAAATCGAAAAAGCACGCGCGCTCGGTGAGATTGCAAAAAAACGCGGGCAAACTCTTGCTCAGCTCGCTCTCGCATGGGATTTGCGGGACAACCGCATGACTTCGGTAATTATCGGTGCCAGTAAACCATCCCAGATTATTGACTGCGCCGGTGTTATAGACAATCTGTCCATTTCTCAGGAGGAGCTTGAGCAGATTGAACAGATTTTAAATAATTAGTTTAATCAGGAGGTAAACATTCATGAAAAAATTTGTAAGTGCATTTATAGCTGTTCTGTTGGTCGTTTTAATTGTCTTAACCGGCATAAAGTTTTCCCCCCTTATTGTTAATCCCGTAAAAGAAGTTGACAATTCTGTTTACCGTGGAAGCTTCTGGATTCTTTATGTCAGCAAAAGTCCCGTGTTTGAAACAAAGCTTAGCCAATACTACGATTTTATTACTTCCGAAAACAAACTAAAAGAACTTTTCGCAAAAGATGACAGTGAAGCACAATACCGTGAAAAATTCGCTAAGGTTATTGAAAAGAAAGGTGAGCTAAGCGAGGCTGACAAGCTGTTTATTGATTGCGCATTCGGTACATGGTACTGTGAATATATGGCAAAAACCGCCGAACTGAATTCCGCATGGATCAAAAAATATGACAAGGGCATTCTCAAAAAACTTTCCGACCTTCTTTACGGAAACAATGCCGAAGAATGGCGTCTGTATGCGGACGATTCTTTTGATATGCTCAAAGAAGCCAGCACAACTGATGATTTGAAAGAATTAAAAAAATATCTTAAAACCCGTAAAGCTAAAATGTACTTCTAATCGCTTGGCTCCCATACAGGGAAATATCCGTAAGAAAGAATAGTACGTATCTTTTCCCTTCCCCTTTTTAAAAGTCTTGAACAGGCTGACTGAGATATGCCCATAAGCTGCGCGGCGCTTGTGACGCTCATATTATTGTAATATACGTTTTCAAAAGCTATGCGCTGCTTGCGGGTCAGCTCATTGGCAGAAACACTGTGTATCATTTTAATGACAACTTGCAGTTGCTGTGAGTTGTCATTACTTTGTTTCTGAGTATGAAAATCATCAATCTCAGAAATCACTCCGTTAATGTTTGTACACTTTTTCCCCATTAAACATCCCTCACATACATCTTAATAATGTGTTTTGCTGTCACTCTGCATTCAGCATAGACTTGTTCAAGAGCCAAAATTCTGTTCCTTAAACTTTTAATTTTGCTGGCCTTGTAAGTATTAGAAATTTCCTTTTTCAGCTGAATTATTCTGTTGTACACGTTTTCCGATTCTGTTATGTATTGCTGTGCAAATGCTTGATAGTCCAATGATTAAACCTCATTTCCGTTATATTTATTCCCTCACTTTCAATTCTAATTTAATATTACTTTTTTTCAACATTATCTGACATAATTTTTGTTATACTGCTTATTGAAGTCCGTATTTTGGTACATAACATAAAATATAATCCACTATATATTTTTGTGTATTTTTACCACCTGCTTAGGAGCTGATATATATGGCGCAAAAAAAGGATTTATCCTCGAAATTCGGTGAAAGACTGCGTACAGTGCGCAGAGAATCCGGTCTTTCGCTTGAGAGCATAGCTGAAAAGGTCAACACACAGTTTGGTGCTCACATAAATAAAGGCATGCTGTCCAAATATGAAAACGGAATAAATGAGCCCGGCGCCGGAATGATTCACTGCATAGCTGCCGTGCTGAATGTTTCGGGCGATTATCTGACCGGTAAGAGCGATGAGCGTACCGATGCGGCTCATTCACCGAAAAACGGCGGGTCGGCAGTTCCTGTTCAGATTTTTTCAATAATTACCGGAGATTCATTTACACC
>JAFRVM010000055.1 GCA_017438505.1 Clostridia bacterium
GCCGAACATCATCTCACTCGTGAGCTTTGTCACCCCTGCGAGAGAATACTGCGGGTCGGGATTTTCGCTCAGATCGACGTTATATACATCGACGTGGATATATCCGCTGTTGTCGAAATCGGGGCAGTACAGCTCGAACGCCTTCTCGAACTCCTGCGTCTTGTACGAAACGTTTGAAGCGATATCCTTGTTTTTGGTGACCACGAGGACGCGCAGATCGCCCTCCTCCTTTTGCAGCAGCGAAACGATCATAAATATGAGCACTGCCGCGAAAAAGATACCCGCGATAACATACCACTTGTAATGATAGAAGAAGTTTTCGACCCTTTTGACTCCGTGTACCTCATAGACGGGCTTTTCTTCCTCGTGTATGACGGATTCTTCCTCATCTATTATGCCCTGTTTGAGCTTCAGAAGCTCGCGCTTGTCGTCCTGATATGACATATCCTCACCCTTAACCTGTTTATAACATAAATTTTATTATACTATATTCTGCGTTTCAATACAAGGACAGGGCTGTTTTTTTCACATAGTTTTCACATTTGAGGGCAAAAAAATCCCGCGGGAGTTCGGCTCTCCTGCGGGATTTTGTTATTTTGTTACTTTTATCTGTATTTTGTCTGTTTTGCTGTCGGATTTTGCAGTAATTATTGCAGTACCCGCTTTTTTTGCGGTTATCTTGCCGTCGCTGCTTACCGTAACGACAGATTTGTCGGTGGTTGTCCAATTGGCATCGGTACCGAAAGCAAGCTGTAAGGTACTGCCGTTTTTCATCTGTACTGTTATGCAACTAACCTCATCGCTGCCGGAGCCTTTTTCGGAAGACGGGAAGGTGGCTTTAAATGTCACTTTCTCGGAACCGGTGTTGTTATAACGTTCAAGTCTTAAATAATATGTTCCTTTATCCAAAGAATATTTAAAGGAACCGGAGTATTTTTCCACTGTTTTGTTCCAATAGCAGTGAACATTGTTGTACCAGCCCCTGTCGGTGCTGCCGGAATCGGCTTTAAGATCCAAAGCATTTAACTTGTTTCCGTTTTCATCATAAAGATATACGTCCAAGCAATACATCTGTGTGTTGATCTTTAATTTCAGCTCGCCGGACTTGCTGACTTTTATCTTATAGTCGGCAGTTTCGCTGCTTTTATACAGTTTTGCGGTGTAAGTTTTACCGCTCGAAATAGCTTTAGCAGTGTCTGATATACCTTTCGCACTTGCTGTTATGGTAAAGCAGCACACAAGCATTACCGCCGACAGCAGTATTGCTGTCAATTTCTTGATTTTTGTCATTTTCTGACCTCCTTGTTACATTCACGAAAATAAAAAAGCGTGCAGCACAGGGCTGCACGCCGAAAAATGCAGCTCTATGCTGCCACGCAATTTAATTTTCGTTTTGTTGCAACTACAGATAAAGGAGCGCACGAAAAAAACGCTGCATTTTTACCATAGTAAAAATGCTCTCCTTTAGCTGCTCTTATGCAACAAAATATTAAATTACGTGGCATTAATATATTACCATATTTGGAATAAAAATGCAATAGGCTTGAAAAATTTTGATTGCTGTAAATTGCGGCACATACAAATGAATTTCGGCAGACTCCCGCCCGACTACGCTGAGGGCACCAGTCTGCGCCGTTCATTTATACAAAAGTAACCGGTGACTCGGCGGCGACCGCGCCGCTGCGGATAGCTGTATTTCAGAGTCTCTGCTGTGGGTTGCCCTGCGGGAAATGAATGGGGGTTGGCGATATTTCCAACCAATTACCGGCAGAGAGCCGCAAAAGGAAATAATAACTCTCCTGCGGGCGAAAAGAAACAAGACTTTTTTCTGCGAATTTTCCGCGAAAAATAATACCCGAAAATATTGCAAATTGCGGAAAAATATGCTATACTATAATTTGTATCTGCCCGAATAACAGGAGGAACA
>JAFRVM010000056.1 GCA_017438505.1 Clostridia bacterium
CATGGTATCAACATGAAGAATTGGGATTCAACTATCGAATGAGTAATGTGATTGCAGGAGTTGTTCGGGGCCAAATACCATATCTTAAAGAACATATTGAGCAAAAGAAAGCTATCTATTTCCGATATCAAGAAGGTCTTAAGGATCTTCCCGTTCATTTCTCTGATATAGATCCTCGCACCGAGCCAAACTACTGGCTTACGGTTCTTTCTATCGACAAGGATTCCGGCAAGACACCCGACGACGCGATAGATATGCTTGCCGGAGAGAATATTGAGTCCAGGCGCGCGTGGAATCCGATGCACAGCCAGCCGTTCTTTGCACAGTATGAGTATTATACGGATTCGGCAAGCGTATCTCAAAGGATATTCGACACAGGTATGTGCATGCCGTCAGGCGATTCCATGACGGACGATGATGTGCAGAGGGTCATTGAGGTTTTCAGAAGGACATTTGAATGATTGATTTTTACGGCGTCCGGTCCCGGGTTTGGATTGGTCGTCGTTTGTTATGCTTTAAGGTGACAATATGGACGAAAACAACAGAGAACGAAATCTTGCGGTGCTTATAGACTCTGATAATGTGTCGCATAACTATATAAAAGTTATTATGGAGGAGATCGCCAGATACGGCACTCCCACAATAAAAAGGATATACGGTGACTGGACCACCTCGGAGGCAGGCGGCTGGAAGAGCGTGCTTTTGGAAAACGCCATTACTCCCGTTCAGCAGTACCGCTATACCACAGGTAAAAATGCGACTGATTCGGCGATGATAATCGACGCGATGGATATTTTATATAGCGGAAGAGTCGGGGGATTCTGTCTGGTATCGAGCGACAGTGATTTTACAAGGCTTGCGACAAGACTTCGCGAGGCAGGCGAGCTTGTCATAGGTATAGGTGAAGAAAAAACTCCTGAACCTTTTATAGTTGCTTGCGACAGATTCATTTTCCTTGAGATACTTCAGCCTCCGAAGCAGACCGACAGGCGTGAGATCAAGCCTTCCGGATCTGCCGCTCATAAGCAGAAAAACAGAATACCTCAAAAGACTGTTGAGCTTATTGTCACTTCGGTAAATGATGTCGCTGATGAGGACGGCTGGGCGTTTTTGGGTGACGTAGGGAATATGATACTCAAAAAGCAACCGTCTTTCGACAGCAGAAATTACGGATATGATAAGCTTACTCCGCTTATCAAGGCGATGAACAGGTTTGAGATAGACCGCCGCGACACATCAAATAAAGGCATAAAGCACGTCTATATCCGTGATAAGAAGTAAAAATGTTATACATTATATAATACATATATAATTTGACCGTTTTCGGTTGACACAGGCGATATAAAAACTTTTCTGAAAAAATCAAAAATTTCTTTAAAAAGCTCTTGACAAGGGCTTTTTATTATGTTAAACTCTTACGGTACGTGTAGAAATATGCGTGTCTTTAGGTATGCGTTGATGTGGGAGGTGGCCGCCCATTCAGAGGCGGGAAATTTCCACGGAGTATGTCCGATTTTAAACCGGGCGAGAAATTTTTTACCGATATGCCGCTTTCCCTTGCGGTATAACGGTGAAATCGGTGCGAAAACACTTTGCCGAGTCCCGGAAAAATTTTCCGGTTTTTGTTTGGAAAAGAAAGAAACACCCGGCAAGGTAGAATGGATTTTCGCATTTGCCCGCCAAAAAACAACAGACACTCATGTGTCAAATCAGGAAAGGCGTGTGACAAAATGGCAGTAAAGGGAAAAATCAGGATCAGGCTCAAGGGCTATGACCACAACATCGTGGATAAGGCTGCGGAAAAAATCGTGGAGACCGCGAAGAGAACAAACGCTCAGGTATCGGGTCCCGTTCCGCTTCCCACAGAGAAGGAAATAGTTACGATCCTTCGCGCAGTACACAAGTACAAGGATTCGCGCGAGCAGTTTGAGCAGAGAACTCACAAAAGGCTTATCGACATCATCAGACCTTCCCAGAAGACTGTTGAGGCTCTTACGGGTCTTGAGCTTCCGGCAGGCGTTGAGATCGAGATAAAGCTTTAAGGAGTATAGTTTGTCCAAAAGCGATGCAAAGCCGAAGCGCGCTTTAAGGGCAAGGCCGAAAGGTCATGTTGACGAATAACGTCAACCAATAACCTATAAGGAGGAAATTAAAATGCAAAAGGCAATCATCGGCAAGAAACTCGGCATGACGCAGATCTTCGATCAAAACGGAGCAGTTGTTCCCGTAACAGTCGTAGAAGCCGGTCCATGCTCGGTAGTCCAGAAGAAAACGCTTGAGAACGACGGTTATGAGGCTGTACAGATCGGCTTCGGCGACGTCAAGGTTCAGCACCTTACCAAGCCCATGAAGGGCAAGTTCGATAAGGCGGGAACCGCTCCCAAGAAGACTCTCAGAGAGTTCAAGTTCGACGACACAAACGCGTTCAACGTCGGCGACATAATCAAGGCTGACGTATTCGCAACCGGCGATAAGGTAGACGTGGTCGGTACGAGCAAAGGTAAGGGAACGGCGGGCGTTATCAAGAGATGGAATTTCGGAAGACTTAAAGAGACTCACGGTTCCGGTCCCGTTGCAAGACACGCAGGTTCACTCGGCGCGTGCAGCGATCCTTCACGCGTTTTCAA
>JAFRVM010000057.1 GCA_017438505.1 Clostridia bacterium
ATTTCACATTTATCATACAATAATTTTCACTTTTTGTAAATTCGCTTTTTATACAAAAACACACACTGTTATTTGGCATAAAAGGGGCAACAAATTTCTGAAACCGCTTCCACTGATTTCAACTGGCATAATTACTTAAACCATATTACCTTTACTCGGGTATTAATGAAAATTACAGATAAAGCAAACGACAAACCTCGCAAGAGGGTTGTCGTTTGTTTTATATTATCAGATTGTTCCGGTCACGGTAAGGGTTGCGGTTCCGGGTTCGGTTATCCACTCTCCGGTAGATGGGTCTTGCGTGAAGGTCGCCGCGGGGACAGTTATCCCGCCCGAGGCGGTTGCAAACTGACCTGTTGTTTCATCGTAGCTGTAATTGGCGGGCGACGCCCAGGTTTCGCCGTTATAGGCAACGGTTATATTGCTGAGGGCAGGGTCAAAAAGGTCGGTAACAACTACATTGTCCTCTGCTTCGGCCGCTGTGTTTCCGGTGTTTTTTATAACAAAGGTATAGGTTAATTCTCCGTTTTCGGCAACGGTGGCGGGAGATACGGACTTTGTAATACCGAGAACAGGCTCGGCTGCAGCCGTTATGCAGGCAGTAACCGTAATTTCGGTAATGCCGCCGCTTATTACGGCCGTGTTTTCAATAGTACCTGCCGCTGTTGGGGGTGCAAAGCCGTTAACGCGGGCGACATAGATAATCGTCGCCTCGCCGTTTGCCGGTACGGTTATGCCGGAAATTTCCAGAGGGGGACCCGCGGTTACAGCAGGCGTTGCCAAAAGTACCCCGTCGGCAAAATATTTTACCGAGTTTTCAACATATTCAAGAGGCTGCTTTTCGGCAGAATCAAACTCATACGCGCCGAGATTATCCGTAACGGTTAGATCGGTAAAGTCGGTGTTTCCCGAGTTTATTATATTGATAACATAAGGCACTTCGGAGCCCTGTGAATACTCACCGATAACAGCGGTTTTTGTGGCGGACAAAACCTCCAGTATCTCACCGGTGGTTATATTGGAATTAACGGTTCCGCCGCTGTAAGACAGTGTAGCCTGGTTATAAAAGGTTGCCATTTTTATCCTCCTTATTTAGTTGTACAGGCAATCAATTCCTGCCATAACATAATATGCAGAACGTGGCGGACTGTCCCTGTAACAAAAATACCCTCTTTTGCAATTTTGCAAAAGAGGGCTTTTATCTATTGATCAGACGAACGATCAAAGGCATTTTTTGTAAGCGTGTAGCAAAGCATATTGGGGTTAAATTGCGGGTTCTCGGTTATTTGTGCGGTATCCATATTAAAATATTCCATTATCGCCAGCGCGATGCCCGCACTGCGGGATACTCCCACCTCGCACTGCACCCACATTGTTTGGACCTTATCCTTCCACCTGTTTATAAACCGGCAGATTTTTACCGCGTCGTCACGGGTCATATGCTCGTTGCCGAGAGATATTTCCTCCGGCTCGCCTGCGATATCGTCAAACGACAGGTAAAGTATCTCCTTAACAGAACGGTTATTTCTGTTAAAGCCTGCCTTTTTATTCAGTGGATCGCTTATCGAAATAATGACCTTATCGCCGGTCAGCTCCTTATAGCTGAGTTTGACCGCCTTTGCTCTGCTCAGCACTTTGATAGTCATTTTTAATCACCCGAATATATAATATCAAAATCTGCAGGTTTTTTCCAGCGTATTCGACAAATTTTCTGATAATTAGGTCTTGACAATTGAAATACCTCGTGATATGATGTATTACATGAAGGGAGGTATAAAATGGACGCACAACTCAAACGCGGACTTCTGGACGTCTGCGTTCTTGCCGCCATTAAAAGCGAAGACTCCTACGGATATAAGATAATCAAGGATTTAAGGCCGTATATCGAGCTTTCCGAATCGACGCTGTACACCATTCTCAAACGCCTTGAAAGCGCAAAAATGCTGACGGTGCGCACTGCCGAGCACGACGGCAGACTGCGAAAATACTATCAAATAACCCATGCAGGCTTAAAACGTATCGAAGATTTCAAGTCCGAATGGGAAGAGGTTATATCTATTTATCAATTTGTAATCAAGGAGGATTAAAATGAATAAAGAGCAATTTTTAAAAGAACTGGAAAAAGGTCTGTCCGGTCTGCCGCAGGAGGATATAGACGAGCGCTTGTCCTTTTACGGCGAGATGATAGACGACCGTATGGAGGAGGGACTGGACGAGAGCGAAGCTGTCGCCGGCATTGGCTCGGTAAGCGATATAGTTGCGCAGACCCTCTCCGATATCCCGCTTGCAAAGCTCGTAAAAGAAAAAGTGTCGCCGCAGAGAAAGCTCGGCGCATGGGAGATTGTGCTGATAGTGCTCGGCTTTCCGATATGGTTTTCGCTGATTATAGCCGCAGCGGCGGTTGTGCTTTCTCTGTATGCGATTCTTTGGGCGCTGCTTATCTCTCTGTGGGCTGTCCTGATTTCCCTCTGGGTGTGCGCGTTTGCGGGAGTTGCCTCAGCAGCGGTCTATGCCTTTAGGGGCTTTGGTTTGCAGGCGGTATTTATGCTCGGAGCGGGACTGCTTGCCGCAGGGCTTTCGATATTTATGTTTTATCTCTGCAAGTCTGTCTCAAAGGCAATTTTTGCACTGACTAAAAAAATAGCACTGGGCATTAAAAAGATGTTTGTAAGAAAGGAGAGGTCAAAATGAAAAAAGGGACTATAATTTCCGCGGTGATTTTGACAGTATTGGGTCTTGCTCTTGCCGGCGGGGCGCTTGCTATTGCGGGCTTTGATTTTTCAAAACTTGATACCGTAAAATACGAAACAAACACATATACCGCAGATGATATTTTTGATAAAATCGAGATAACGTCAAAGGAAACCGACATAGTCTTTAAACCTTCGACAGACGGAAGGCTCAGCGCGGTATGCGTGGAGCGTGAAAAGGTAAAGCATAATGTTTCGGTCGAAAACGGAACGCTAAAAATTACTGCCGAGGACAACCGCAAGTGGTACGATCATCTTGGCATCTTTTCAAAAGCTCTTTCCATGACCGTTTATCTGCCTTCCGGTGAATATGAGGCTCTTAAAATCAACTGCCGCACAGGAGACGTTTTAATCGGAGACCCTTTTGCCTTTAAAAGTGCCGAGATTACCGCAAGCACGGGTGATGTTAGTTGCAGCAATCTTTTGTCCGACACGCTCTTGGTTAAAACAAGTACGGGAGATATAAAGCTTGATAAAGTAAGCGCGGGAACGATTGACCTGACAGTTACAACAGGCGACATAACCGCCGGTGAGATAAATTGCGAGGATATCCTTTCGGTAAAGGTAGGCACAGGCAGAACAAACCTGACAGATGTGACCTGCAAAAGTTTGATCTCAAGCGGAAATACCGGCGATATCGTTCTTAAAAACACAATCGCTTCCGAGCGCTTTAATATTGAGCGCGGAACCGGAGATGTGCGCTTTGAAAGATGCGACGCGGGAGAGATCACCGTCAAAACAAATACAGGCGACGTAACGGGAACGCTGCTGAGCGAAAAAATCTTTGTCGCAAAAACATCGACCGGCTCTGTAAAGGTTCCCGAAACAACCTCGGGCGGCGTTTGCAAAATAACAACCTCCACCGGTGATATAAAAATATCCATATCGTAAGATTGATAAAAAGATTGCAGTCTATTTAGACTGCAATTTTTTTGTGCGTATGCAGTATTAACTGCGTTATTTCTTGCAGAATAAGGCTTTATATGTTACAATAATTAAAAAGGGGCGGGCATTTGTGAAAAGAAAATGCTTTGTTTATAACGGAACGCTTGAGCAGTTCAACAGTACGGTCGAATCCCTTCAATCGGAGCAAACCGATGAGTTAATGGTTAAGATTCTTGGCTGTAGCAGCATCGGCAAGTGATATTGATGTAAAAGCGTACAGCTTTACACTGCAGTTTGCGGCAAAGCGGCTGAATTTATGTAAAAAGAGGTTGACTTGACAGTGAGGATCGTTGTAAGCGCCTGTCTTTTGGGTGAAAACTGCAAATATAACGGAAAAAATAATTTTGACCCGCTGCTTTGTGAGGCTTTAAATGAACATGAGGTTTTGCCTGTCTGCCCCGAGGTGCTGGGCGGACTTTCGGTTCCGCGCTGTCCGTGCGAGATTGTCGGCGGCGCCGTGATGAACAAAAACGGGGAAAATGTTGATTCGCAGTTTCGCTCCGGCGCGGCAAAAGCTGTGAAAATTGCCCTTGAGAACGGCGCGCAGCTTGCCGTTTTGCAGCCGAGAAGTCCGAGCTGCGGGGTGGGCGAGATTTACGACGGCAGCTTCAGCGGCACAAAAATAAAGGGCGACGGTATTTTTGCCCGCGCGCTTGCCGCCGCAGGGATAAAAGCCGTCACCCCGAAGGAGTTTTTGGATATTTAGTTTATTTCCATGTCAAAAATATCGTCAAGGGGAATTTCCGTTCCGTCCTTAAAGACAAGCAGACGACCTATTGAATCTATCTTTTTTATGCATCCGGTGTGGCGCACATACGCTCCGCCGGATTTTTTTTCGTCCGGTTTAAAATACTCCACGGTTATCTGCGGTGCGCCTTGTATTCTGTCGGCAATCTGAGAGAGCTTAAAGTCGAGAATGGCCTTGCTGTCCTCGTTTAAAAAACCCTTGCTGTCGGTATAGCGGGCGGTCTCGTCAATGGCGTCGTCGTAGCCCGTAAGGGCGGCAAAGGGAGAGAACTGCGCCGCGCGGCTCCGGCGGGACATACGCGGGTGACTTGCCGAAGTGGGGTGCGGAAGGTCGATAATGTCGCTGTAATCGTTATCTGTGCTGTCGCTGAACATATCCGCATCTCCTTTCCGCTATGCCTTATGGCCGCCAACCTGGCCGTTGCGCTCGATGGCGGTGGCGCCCTCCTCATAGTTCATCCCGCGAAGTACAGCGTTTTTGCCGTACTTCTTTTTTATTGAAATTACCGCTTTCTGCATTCTCTTTTCGCGTTCAAGCTCCGCCTGTTCCTGAGCATTGCGCTTTTCCTGCTCGGAATAGTCGGTAAAAAAGCTCATCTGAGTGTCAGCGGGCTGATTTTTTGCCTCAAGCTCGGTTATAACGTGGTTTGCCACGACATACATACGGCGCACGGTGAGGTTTTTATCAACTATTTTGTCGTAAAGCTCACTTACCGCCGTTATTATTTTTTTGCCCGATGAGGTCATGGTGCCGAGATTTACCGAGCCGTGCGCTGATTTGGGAACCTGCCTGCCGTAATAGTCGGTGGTTATCTCGCCGCCGAATTTTGCGGTGTTTTCGGTATCGTAGCAAACTGTAAGCACCATCTGGTCGCAAACAAGCCCCTTCTCCACAAGGTCAAGCACCAAAAGGTCGGTCATTTCTTTAATTACAAGCTTTGCTTTTTCATAAGGGTAGGGTTCTTTTAGCACCTGACCCGAGCTAAGTGAGTTATTTTCGGGTTTATAGGCCTTAATATCGGCTATTGTACATGGCTCCCAGCCCCATGCGTGGTCTATGAGCAGCTCGGCGTTTATTCCGAACAGTTTATAGAGCAGATCCTCGCTGTATCGCTCGCCCTTTTTGCCGACAGAACAGCGGGCAATATCGCCCATGGTGTAAAGCCCGTTTTGCTCCAGCTTTTTGGCGTAACCTTTGCCTATGCGCCAGAAATCGGTCAGCGGGCGGTGGTTCCACATCTCGGCGCGGTAGGAGTTTTCGTCAAGCTCGGCAATGCGCACTCCGTTTTTATCTGCCGGTATGCGCTTTGCCATAATATCCATGGCGATTTTTGCAAGATAGAGGTTTGTGCCTATGCCTGCCGTGGCGGTTATGCCTGTCTCGCCGAGTACGGCGTTTATAAGGATCATTGCAAATTCGCGGGCGGTCAGCCCGTGCATTCTAAGATAGCTTGTAGCATCTATAAACACCTCGTCAACCGAGTAAACGTGGATGTCCTCGGGGGCGACATAGCGCATATAGATGTCAAAAATCTTCGTGCTTACCTCCATATACCGCGCCATTCTCGGTACGGCGACAATATAATCCACACCCAGCGCGGAATTGTAGGCAAGCTTTTTTGCATCGTAGGTGTAATCGGTAAGTTTTTCGCCGGGCGCTTTGAATTTTCTCTGCGCGTTTACCTCTTTTACCCTCTGAACGACCTCAAAAAGCCGCGCTCTGCCGGGAATTTTATAGGCTTTGAGTGAGGGGGAAACCGCGAGACATATTGTTTTTTCGGTGCGGCTCTTATCGGCCACGACAAGGTTTGTGGTAAGAGGGTCAAGCCCTCTGTCTGCACATTCCACCGACGCGTAAAAGGATTTTAAGTCGATGGCTATATATTTTTTCTGCTCCACGGTTTTCGCCTCCTTTGCCCTTTATTATAGTTTACCACACAGCCGGTATTTACTCAAGCAGAGAGGGAGAAAAACAAAATCAAACCCGTTTTAAAGTACCTTTAATGGTATACAAAACGCCCCGTACTTTTGGTACGGGGCGAAAGGTTACAGTGCTTTACAGTGTTACGTTTTCGGTGTGGACAACCAGACTGCCCGCGCTGTCGCGCACATAAACTCTGAACTGGTATGTGCCGCTTTGCGGAGCGGTAAAGGTTACCGTGTTGGAGCTTGAGAATGTGGCGGCGGGATATAATTTGCCGTCCTTTATAAAGTAGTAGAAGTAGGTGTAGCTGTCTGTTCCGCCTGTGGCGTTGACGGTGTATGTTACGCTGCTGCCGTTAACGGACTTGTTGACTGAGGATATAGCAAGAGCCGCATTTGAGGAAACCCAAACTATACCGCCCGATTTTGCCGCGGTGGAGTAATCGTCGGTAACGGTTACCTCTACTCTGTATTCACCCGGCTGTGTGGGGGTGTAGCTGTAGGTATTTGAGGTCTGAGCCGAGCCTGTTTTTACTTTTGTAGAGCCGAGGTAAACATCGAATTTATATCTTACCGTGCCTGTGCCGACAGCGTCCGCCGTCCAGGTTACGGGCGAGCCTACCGAAGCCTTTGAGGGCGATACCGAAATAGAGCCGATTGCCGCCGCTGTAACGGTTACGGTGAACGGGTCTGTCTCATCGGTGGCGTTTGCCTGGCTTGTAGCCGCCGCAACACGTACCGAATATGTGCCGGGCTGTGTGAACTTGTAGCTGAATCTATTGGAGGAGGACGCGGGAGCGGTGTAGTATGTCGCTCCGTCCTTGATTACCGAGAAGGTGTAACGTATGCCGCTCAGATCCGAGCCGGAAGCCGTTGCCGTAAAGTTGGCTGTTGTGCCGGCGGAAATATCCGAGCCTGCATCGGACGAAATGTTAACGCTTATAGCGCCCGAAACGCTGTCAAGATATGAGGAAACGGTGGAGGAGAACTGCTTGCCCTGGAAAACGTCCCAGTTAATAGACCAGGTCATAATTCCTCTGAAGTTTATCGAGGGATTAAGTACAGTGTAGCCGTTTATCGTGCCGCCGTTCATCATGTACTGCATGACCTCAACATACTGTGCGGGGGTAAGAGTGCCCGCGCCTGCCGAGCCGGAGCCCGAGGGGACGCCGAGCACCATCTGGCTGGGGTCAAGGCCTGCAAAATATTTGTCGGGATCGCCGTGGTTTGAGGGGGTGTAAATTTCGCCGATATAAAAGCCCTCAAGCAGCATATCCATCATAACGACGTCGTACCACACCGAGCCGGAGGAGAATACCGAGGTGGGGTTTGCAACGTAGGGGGAATATCCGTTTGCGGTGTTGTAAAGCTGAGCCTGCAGCCACGAGAGGTCGTTTCTCATAGCGTCGATAACCGGCAGATAAACGCCGTTGCGCGAGTCGCCCGAGCCGCCGTAGAATGCGTAGCCGTTGTGGCAGAGCAGAGTCTCGGGAGCCATTGTAAGAATAAAGTCGTCGCCGTAGCGCGCGCAAAGACTTCTGAGCGCGGCAATAAGATTTACAACAGTGGGGGAGGTGGGATTTTTAAGGCTTGTGTCTCCGCTTACAAGGGAGAGGGAGTGACCCTCAAAGTCAATATCGAGACCGTCAAGGCCGTAGGTGTCGATAATATTTGATACGGAGGAAACAAATGTGGAAGCATCGGAGGAACTGTTAAGAGACACCTGTCCGTTCTGTCCGCCGATTGAGAGACATACCTTCTGACCTCTTGACTGAACGTATCTTACGTCTGCGGCAAAATCAGAAGTGTTTGAATACAGACCGTCGGTCATGGGAGAAAAGCCGATGTTTGCCGAGCTGCCGCTGGGCTCGCCGAAGGAGAGTTCGATAACATCCCAGCAGGGGTCAACGTCACGAAGCTGCAGACCGTTGCCCGCGCCGTTTTTAAAAACGTGGTAATAACCTACCATGATATTTCTGCCGACGCCTGCGGGATTCTTTGCCGCAGAGGCGGTTACAGCGCCGCCCGCGGGCATTATCACAAGTGCGGAAACAAGCAGGGCAAGTGAAATAATTACAGAAAAAATCTTCGTTCCTGTGCTCTTCATTACATAATACCTCCATGATAATTTTTTAGCTTAGTTCAATAATATCTTATTTGCCATAATAAATCAATAGAGGAAAAAATTATTGTAAAATCCGCACAAAGAGCCGCTTGTTTTTTTGTATAAAACATTTATTAAATATTTTAAATTTATTTACACCTTTGGGGGTCAAATTTTCTTGCATTTACATATGAAAAATGTTATTATAAGATGATTAAGCGTATGGAGTGAGCTTTTTGCCCGAATTAAGTAAAGAATTACTGGAGCAGTACGAATATATCGACAAACTGACGCCTATTATGCGTGTGCGCGCAAGGGGAACTGTGCCTCTTGCACATGTTGTTACATATGGCTGTCAGGGCAATGTTGCCGACAGCGAAAAGATAAGGGGATACCTTGCCCAGATGGGCTTCGGGTTTACCGAGGACGACGAGCAGGCCGACTTTATTCTATTTAACACCTGCGCCATAAGGGAACACGCCCAGGACAGGGTTTTCGGCAACGTGGGAGCGCTTAAGAACATCAAGCGCCGCCATCCCGGGGTAATAATTGCTTTATGCGGATGTATGGTACAGCAAAAGCATGTCGCAGAAAGGATATACGCAAGCTACCCCTTTGTAAATCTTGTGTTCGGCACGCACGTTATTCATAAATTCCCGGAGCTTTTATACAAAACCATAGTTGACAGCAAGCGTGTTATAGAGATACCCGATGAGACCGGCTCTATATTCGAGGGCGTCCCGCTTCACAGGGACAACCCCATAAAGGCGTGGCTGCCCATTATGTACGGCTGCAACAACTTCTGCTCCTACTGCATTGTGCCCTATGTGCGCGGCAGGGAGAGAAGCCGCGAGAGCGCCGATATCATAGCCGACGCAAATGTGCTTATCTCTGAAGGGTACAGGGACATTACCCTTTTGGGTCAGAATGTAAACTCCTACGGAAAGAATCTCGCCGCACCCAAAAGCTTTGCCTCTCTTGCGCAGGATATATGCGAGCTTGACGGCGACTTCTGGCTTCGCTTTATGACCTCCCATCCCAAGGACTGCACAAAAGAACTTCTTGACACCATGGCGGCAAACGAAAAGATGGCAAAGCATCTGCACCTGCCCTTCCAGTCGGGCAGCAACCGCGTTTTAAAGGAAATGAACCGCCGCTACACAAAGGAGCGGTATCTTGAAATAATTGACTACGCCCGCGAAAAAATGCCCGATATATCGCTTACAAGCGATGTTATTGTCGGTTTTCCGGGCGAGACTTACGAGGAATTCTGCGAGACCCTTGAACTGATCAAAAAAGTGGAGTTTACCTCCCTTTACACCTTTATTTTCTCGCCGCGCGTGGGTACTCCGGCGGAAAAAATGGACGACCCCGTGCCGTACGAGGAAAAATCAAAGTGGTTCTCCGAGCTTTTAAAGGTTCAGGAACAGATCGCCGCAAAGCGCACCGCCGCAATGGTGGGGCAAAGGGTAAAGGTGCTTGCCGAGGGTATGGGCAAGACCGGTATCTCCGGCAGGACAGGCGGAAATGTTATTGTCGAGTTTGAGGGCGACCCCGCCTGCATTGGAAAGTTTGTCGAGGTTGAGGTTACCTCCTCGCTCAACTGGATTTTAAAGGGAAAACAGATAGTGTAAGGTGAAAATTATGTCAAAAAAAGCATTTATTCTTGAAGCCTGCGTTGACAGCGTGGAATCGGCCGTCGCCGCAAAGCAGGGCGGAGCAAACAGGCTTGAGCTTTGCGCAAACCTTGTTATCGGCGGAACTACCCCGAGCCTTGCCATGTTCGAGGAGGTCAGCCGTCAGACCGGGCTTGACGTAAACGTGCTTATCCGTCCGCGCTTCGGTGATTTCTGCTACACCGCCGATGAAGTAAAGGTAATGTGCCGCGATATTGAGCTGTTTAAAAAGGCGGGCGCAAACGGAGTTGTTTTCGGATGTCTCAATGCCGATGCAACCGTTGACACTCAGAGCATGAAAAAGCTGCGCGAGAGCGCGGGAGATATGTTTACGACAATGCACCGTGCCTTTGACGTATGCGCCGACCCCTATGCTGCTCTTGAGCAGGCGATAGAACTTAAAATGAACGCAATACTTACCTCCGGAAGAAAGAATGTCTGCACGCAGGCGCTCGATTTTCTTGCCGACCTTGTGAAAAAGGCGGGGGACAGGATTGATATTCTTGAGGGCGGAATAACCGATCCGACCTATGTAAAGGATCTGATAGAACGCACGGGTGCAAGCAATTTCCACCTTTCGGGTCACTCGGTCTTCGACAGCCCCATGACGGTCAGATACGACGTGTATATGGGCGCTCCGGGAATAGCCGAGTTTGAAATATATCGCACCGAAGCGGACAAAATAAATACAGCGTACAATATTATTAAAAATAATATCAAATAAAACCAAAGGAGTAAAACACATGGACGTAATTAAAGCAGCCCGTGAGCTGGGCAAAGCAATTCAGGCCGACGAGAGATATTTAAAGCTTGGCGAGGCAAGAAAGCTCAACGATGAGGACGCAGAGCTCCAGAAGCTTATCGGCGAATTCAACCTCAAGCGTATGACCATCAATCAGGCAAGCGCAAGCGAAGAGGTTGACCAGGAAAAAATGGCAAAACTCAATGAGGAGCTCATGGCTCTTTACAACACCATCATGGACAACGAGAACATGAAGGCATACGACGCCGCAAAGGAAGAGTTTGACAGCGTTATCCACTTTGTCGAGACCATTATTTCCGGCTCTCTCGAGGGCGAGGATCCCGACGAGATCACCGAGCATTCCGGCGGATGCAGCGGAAGCTGCTCCACCTGCGGAGGCTGTCACTAATCAAAAACTGACGGATGACTTTTTATCGCAAAAAAAAGAGGTTAAAACCATGGCTCAGATGACACCCATGATGAAGCAGTATCTTGAAATAAAGCAGCAGTATCCCAACTGCATAATTTTCTACCGCGTAGGGGATTTTTACGAGATGTTTTTCGACGACGCAAAAACGGCCTCGCGCGAGCTGGAGCTTGTTCTAACCGGCAAGGACTGCGGACTTGAGGAGAGAGCGCCCATGTGCGGCGTGCCTTTTCACGCTTACGAGAGCTATGCAGCAAAGCTTGTCTCCCGCGGCTACAAGGTGGGTATCTGCGAGCAGATGGAAGACCCCGCGCTTGCCAAAGGTCTTGTAAAAAGATCGGTCATCCGCATAATCACCCCCGGCACTGTTCTTGAAAACAGCATGCTGGAGGAAGGCAAAAACAACTATCTCTGCGCGATAGCCTTGCGCGCAGACGAGGCAGGTCTGTGCTTTGCCGATGTTTCAACAGGCGAAGTGCTTGCCACCTGCATATCGGAGGGCGTTGAAAACAAGATAAAAAGTGAAATTTCACGCTACTCCCCCAGAGAAATAATTCTAAACAGCGAGGCTGCCGCCAAAGGCAGCCTTGGGCTGTTTATCAGCTAGCGTTCGGGCTGCCGCTGCGAGGTGCTGGACGATGAGGCTTTTGACCTTACAAACTGCGCCCAAAAAATAAAGGAGAGTACCGAGGAGGGAAAGCGCGAGGAGCTTCTCTCTCACCCGCTTGCCGTTTCGGCGGCGGGAGCGGTTATCGAGTACATAAAAAACACTCAGATGTCCGATTCCTATAAGCTGCGAAATATCGAGTATTACAGCGACGGTCAGTTTATGACCCTTGACTTTGCCGCGCGGCGAAATCTTGAGCTCTGTGAGACAATGCGCACAAAGGAGAAAAAAGGCTCTCTTTTATGGGTGCTTGACCGCACCGAAACCCCCATGGGCAAGCGCCTAATACGCACATGGCTGGAGCATCCTCTGCTTAGCTGC
>JAFRVM010000058.1 GCA_017438505.1 Clostridia bacterium
CCATAGAAAAAACTCCTTTCCCAAATAGTTTTGAAAAAGGAGTTTTTAATTATTCATTTTTTAGGCTTATTTTGGGCAATTTTTGCATCCCTGGCATTTTTTATTACATTTATCACACTGGGAACAGCATCCGCCCTTTGTGAAAAATACTGTTTTGACAAACAGCCCGATAAACGCTGCCACGATAATTAAGATGATAATATCAACAGGATTCATAATATGCACCTCTTTATATAAACAGGCTTCCAATCTGATAAACGAGCATTGATGCAGTCCATGCGAGCAAAAGCTGGAAAATGATAACAAAGGCCGTCCATTTTCTTGACTTCATCTCTCTCGCGATTGTCGAGACCGCCGCGATACATGGGGTATAAAGCAGAACAAAAACAAGGAATGAAAGAGCGCTGAGCGGACTCATAACGCTGCGCAGAGATGTGATTATCCCCGCCTCGTCGCCGTAAAGAACGGTCATGGTGCTGACTATCTGCTCCTTTGCGAATACTCCGGTAATAAGCGATACCGCCGTTTCCCAGTTTCCGAAACCGCAGAGGGTGAATATCGGAGCGATAAGCTTTCCGAGTGATGCAAGTATACTGTGCGCCGAATCAACAGCCTTTAAGCTGAAATCGTATGACTGCAAAAACCATATAATAGCCGTAGCGCCCATAATAACCGTGCCCGCTTTGGAGATAAAGTCTTTAATTCTTTCCCAAAGGTGGATAAGCAGACCTCTTATTGTCGGCATACGGTAGGGAGGAAGCTCCATAACAAAGTGGGAAGGCTCGCCCTTTAATACGGTTTTATTCATCACAATGCCTGTGATTATCGCAAGTATTATGCCAAGAATATAAAGTCCGAGCACAATAACGGGTCGGATACCCGCAAAAAACGCCGCAATTATCATTGCGTATACCGGCATTTTAGCAGGGCAGGACATAAACGGGGTGAGCATAATGGTAAGACGTCTGTCCTTGTCGTTTTCAAGCGTTCGTGTAGCCATTACCGCGGGAACGGTACATCCGAAGCCCATGAGAATAGGAACAAAGGATTTGCCTGAAAGTCCAATCTTTCTCAGCGCCTTGTCCATAATAAATGCCGCACGGGACATATAGCCAGAATCCTCAAGCAGTGAGAGAAACAAAAAAAGTATTGTTATCTGCGGCAAAAAAGAAAGTACCGCGCCGACACCCGCTAAAAGTCCGTCGCATAAAAGCCCTACCGCCCAGTCGGAAGCGCCGATTTTAGTTAGAAGTCCCGCAACGCCGGGGGTGAGTACGTCGGATATATATCCGCTCACCGTATCGGTCAAAAATGTCCCGGGAGGCCCGAAGGTAATAAAGAATACCGTGAGCATTACCACAATAAAAATCGGAATGGCAAAGTATTTGTGGGTGACGTATTTATCTATCTTATCCGATACGGTAAGAGCTTCGGCGGAAACCTTGCGTGTGACTGCCGATTTTACTATGCCCTCGATATATTTATATCTCTGGTCGGCGACGATGATTTCGTGGTCAACGTTATTTGAAACGGGAATACGCTGTCGGATTTTTTCTATCTTTTCCATAGCGGCGGTGTTTTTTGAAAAGCGCTTGACGGTGATAATGTCGCCCTCAAACAGCTTGACCGCAGCCCATGTAATGGGAATATCCTTTAAAATACACTCGTCCTGAACAGTGTCGGCGATCTCAAGTATTGCCTGAGATACTGTATCGCTGTATATTTTGACATATGTGGGAACAATCTGCGACTCGGCAAGCTCGTGAGCCTCGTGCATAAGCTCCATTATTCCGTCGCCCTTGTTTGCAGAGATGGGCACAACGGGAACGCCGAGAAATGCGGAAATAGCTTTTTCGTCAATGGTATCTCCGTTGGCTCTGATGATGTCGTACATATTGAGCGCGACTATCATGGGTATTCCCAGTTCTAAAAGCTGGGTTGTCAGATAAAGGTTGCGCTCAAGGTTGGTTGCGTCAACGATATTTATAATAAGGTCAGGCTTTTCGTCCAGAATAAAGTTACGGGCTACGACCTCTTCAGGCGAATAGGGGGAAAGGGAATATATGCCGGGCAAATCGACAATGCGCAGATTCTCTCCGCCCATTTTTGCCATACCCTCTTTTTTCTCTACCGTAACGCCCGGCCAGTTGCCTACATACTGGCTTGAGCCTGTAAGGTAGTTAAAAAGGGTTGTCTTTCCGCAGTTGGGGTTGCCTACAAGAGCAAAGCGGTGACCGGTGTGAAAATGGTGGTTTTCTATTTCGGAATCGCTTGTGTGGTCATGGAACAGCGCAAGCTCGCCGGCGTCCTTGTTGCTGTTGCTGCCGCTGCCTTTATGAAATTTTTTATGCTCTTTTTCAAATGGAGATTTTTTGTTCTTCATATTTTACACCTCCACAATTATCTCAGCCGCTTCGGAGCTTCGAATGCTAAGCTCATATCCGCGAACGTTAATCTGCACGGGATCGCCGAAAGGGGCGTACTTCTTTAAAATTATTACCGCGCCGGGAGTTATTCCCATATCAATAATGTGACGGCGAAGCGCGCCGCTGCAGCCGAGCTGGGTCACCGTGCCGCGCTCTCCGATTTTCATATCGTTTACGCTCTTGGTC
>JAFRVM010000059.1 GCA_017438505.1 Clostridia bacterium
ACCCTGCCGAGGTCGTCGATTCTTCTTACAATTCCTGTCGCTTTCATATTTTAAATCTTTCCCTTTTTCGCAATTTTGAGCCGTTTTTACAGCCTAAAGCTATTATTGGCGTTTTTTAGCGAATTATGCGCAAAAAGGAATTAAAAATATTGCAACTGCAGATCTCAGCCATTACACAGATGAGCGGGCGGATTCAGGACAATACCGCAGGGTTTTTTCAAAAGTCCAGGAAAAAAATGAGCTTTTTTGAGAGTCTTGGTTGAAATTAATCAGATTGGCCAAGCTATCGGTCGGAAGGCAGAGAATAAAAAAACAAATAAACAAACCCGATTAACGCAATATCGGCACAAAATCCGTTCCGCCCATACCAAGGGCTGTTTTAATGCCTACTCCGGAAAACCTTGAAAAATACATCAGAGTCTTCCATAAATTCGCCATCGGCGCGGATAACCCCGCGGTCAGCTTAACGTGACCTATAAAAGACGGTATGCGCTGTCCTTTTATATAATAGGCCGTACTGTTTAAACTGTAACCTGATATTCTCACTCCCGAAACCAGCATTTTTTCTGCATCCGGGTCATTTAAACAGACATCTTCGCTTAAAGCGTTTAACCTGTTTACAAGGCTTTTGACTATAAGCTCAGCCGATGGGAACAGCGCGTATTCACCGTTACTTTTAAATGTTACGGGACTCAAAAACTTCATGATATACAAATTTGTATCGGGGAGATTTCCGGCATTTGCGAGCAAATCAAGGTCAGATTTAATCTCCGTCCTGCCAACCTTTTCAAACAGCCACGTCCCGTTTTCAATCGAGATGGTTTTGTTTTCATGCAGCGACTTTGAAAAAAAACTGCACGCTTCATTTCCGAAAAGAGAAATATTCCAGATGGGACTGTTCCTGTCGGTTATGTCTAAATGCTGTGAAACCGGCGTCAATTCCTGTGCGTGAAGCGCCTGTGCATAGTCGCAGGGAACTTTTTCAAGCAATGCCGCATAAAGCTTATATGCAGAGCTGTGATCGAGCTTAGTTCCGTTTTCGTTTTTCAGTTTGATTTTGTAATTGTAAATCATTCCATCTCCACCTTGCACAATCCAAACTGCACAAGCTTTCCGTTATATCGCGTACATTTTAACATGTGCGGAGAAATCCCATATATCAAATCTTTTTCGTTTTTACCCTTAAAAACGGCGGTAAGATATTCAGAGACAAACGATAACCCTTTTTCAAATCCAAGTGCCTTATATACAAACGTCTTCGAAAAAAATCCCGCTCCCCCGCCCAGATAAATACAGTTATGACTGTTTTCGGGCAACGTGGAATATCCGTTATCAAAGTGCGAAAGAAAAGTATTTTGATAGTATTCAAAATTTTCTCTTATATATTTTTGCAGACTTGCGCTGTCAAATTCAATGCCGGCCTCTAAGTATACGCTTTTGTCAACAGATACCGAAAACCTGAAGGTTGTCCCCGGGCGCACGCATTCTCTTACCAGATTTAATTTATTGTTTGTGACCTTTCCGGTGCTGTCAAATTTCTGTGCAAGAATGATATTACCGTTCTCAATCGGCTCACTGTCTGACACCGATATCCCCCGCATTACGCTTTTAATCGAGCCCGAACCCCTGTCGGCATCTTTATAGTTAAGCTTGTTCAGCAGGGCATTTTCAATCTTGTCTGCAGTAAAAGCGGAGATTCCGTATCTGCCCTGTTTTGTAATCTCATCACGCGAATAACTTCCCTCTTTGATAAGATGGTTTAATAAAACTGTTCTTAAAGCACCTTTCAAAGCGCTGCCCGGAATATACGGCCTGCAGTCCGGAAGTCTGACAAACTGATGTATCGCAGTCAAGAGAGGCTCCCTGTCGAACACGCCCTTAGAGCTTACAGTATATAAAACAGCCGGTTTGACATCGTCAGGCGACAGTCTGCAGGAATAAAAAAATTCCCTAAGGCTTTTATGTTTGCCTCCAAGAACATATCTTTCATAGTCATCGGCAAGTCTGCGGTCTGCAAGAATCGAAAACAGTCTTTCCATATTGAATACCGTAACTTCATTTCTTTCAGGGTAAAAGTAAATATCCTGCTTTTCAATCATGTTTCCCGAGCCTACATGAACAGGAGATAACGCAGTAAGTTTGATGTGAAAAGTTTCAAGATTCTTGCTGACAGAGTTTTCGGCCATTATATCTTCACCCCCAGGAACAAAGGTTTCCCGTATCCGAGCACGGCATTTTTGCAATTGCCCGCGGAAACATCAAAAAGATCGCCCGAAAACCTATTACCGAAGACCGAGCCCGCAGCAAAGAAGTGCTGGGTCTTTTTCTTGTTAGGAGTACTCTCTCCCGGTATGTAAGCGAATCCTCCCCTTCTTGAAAGCCTGAAGTTCCCGGAGCTTACCGCCCGGTCTAGTTCGCTTTCAACAGGCAACGCAGTTGTTATCAGCATCCACTTTCCGAAATTGCCGATCAGCATTTCGGAAAGCAAGCGTGAATCTTTGGTTTTAGGATTATCCAGATATTCGCATTCGCCGCTCAGTTTAAACTTTCCGTAACCGGATGTTCTCTTTCCTCCAATGCCGCCGTGGCCTGTAAGTTTTAAGAGCTCAATACAATCATTAAGCTCATTTTGGTCTTCATAACCTATTATCCCGTATAATCCGCTGTCACCGTTAAATGAAAAAAGCCCTACGGAATACGGCTCGGGTTTTTCCTGCTTTTTCAGAGAAACCTTCTCGACAGCATAAGAACTGCCGAACGACTGCCTGGCACTGACAGCATTAAAGGAGCTTTTCCCGCCAAGATAGTCACAATACTCGCTCCACATCGAAAGCGGGATATAGTCCAGTTTTTTCATGGCCTTTCTGCCCATCGGATCGCGCTGTATATCAGCCTGCCTTTCGGGTGATAAAAAAGGTCGGGGAATAAACAGTTTTTCTCCGTAGTACGGCATTGTATCCGAAAAGAGCAGCCTCTCCTTTTTGACCGTCTCGCAAAATTTTTCTACGGCACGGTCGCCGTTTACCCGTGCAAGCGTGCAGCACAGCGCAGAAAACAACGTATCCGCGCAGCAGGACATAGCAGAGCTTTCAAGCGAGCGCGAAGAATTACTTGCCCCAAAATGGATCGGAGTTAAAAAACGGAGTTTATAAAGATAATAATTCATATTTTTCTACCTTTTTGAACGTTTCCCGCAGGCCGTCCAATGCATAATCGCTGTTTTCCGGAAAAACAACGGAAAGCTCAATGTTTTCAAAGCTCACCCTTCCGCTGCCTCTCGTTCCGTGACCGCCAAGATAATCAAGCTGAAGAAGCTTCATGGCGAGCGCGAGATTTTCCAGATCCTCAAGCATTTCGCCTTCCTCGTCGGCATCATAAACAATGGCAATGCCGAATTTGGCCCCGGCATTTACACGTTCGATCTGACGCGGATTGGAGACCGCAGAAACACGGTCGATAGCGTTTTCGAATTTAACCTCGGTAATTCCGATCTCATTAAATTCCTCCTTGTTGATGAGAAAAGCATCTGAAAATTGCAGCCTGGAAGCTTTAATGGGATCGGACGAGCCAAACAGTCTTTTTATATTATCGGGATCTCCTTTATACTTCTCCTTCATCTGAGAGATACCGCCGTATGCGTTTTTCACCAGGAGCGCGCGCAGCTTTCCTTTAAGGCTGCTGCCCGGAATAATAGGCATATTTGTTTTGGGGTCACGAACAACCGATGAATCGACCGCCCCTATTGAGGAATAGCCGCCGGCTCCACCGATATGCATTCCGGTAAGCACTTGAAGTTCCGATTTTATCATAAGTTTCAGATACATGATTTTCCTCCTATTCCTTTCCGCCCAGGAAGCGGTGGTATGCAACAAGTGCTTCAAGATAGTGAGCATAAAGTAAAAAATCCTGCTTTGTTGCGACCTGTTTTAGGTAATCTATCATTTTTGTCTTTTCGACAAATATCCTCGTTGTTTTATCGCGGCCGCATTCATAAATCAAACGGATACGCATAAGTTGAAGCCTGTTTTTGCTCTCTTCTAAAAGCTCCGGTAAGGAGCTGCGCATTTCATCATCGAGAATGGCGCTTGCCATCGAAAGAAAATTTCTGATTTTGCTGGTTGATATCTGATTTCTTCTGTCTTTGTATAACTCGCCGATAACCTTTTCAGCCTGCGAAACATAGTCCTCTTTTGAGAGCTTATCGGGAAGCTCAATTTCCGTTCTCGACTCATTTTTGCGGTTGAAGCCGCCGTTACGGTTATCCCGGAAAGCGTTGTTTCTGTTACTGTTGTTATACATTGTGTTCCTCCTTCCGCGTCAGGTAAACATAGATATAAATTGCGGTGATAAGCTGTTTACGCGACTTTGCGTCAACCGCCCATGTATACAGCCTGCCTGACACCGTCCGAAAACTTTTGTACTTTTCGCTGTTTGTATTTTTAGTCGGTGCAAGCCTCGCAAGCTGATAAGCAAATCTGGCAAGATTTATCTTATCATTTTCTGCATCCTTAAGAAGTCCCAGGATATTATAAAGTGCCGAATTGCCTATGGCTCGGTCAATTATATTGTCGCTTATAAGGCTTTTGAGCACAGCAAGCTTTTCGCCGATAATCTCATCCCGCAGTACATCCCATTTGTAAATCATTTCATCCGAAAACAGCGCGGCGGCGTCCTTGTCTTCAAAGCGCTCTTTTGCGCTGCTTTCAAGGTCTCCGGTTTGAACGGCGCTTTTTATGACAGGGTATTTGACCTCATAAATACCCATGCCCGCGGAAAGCGTCAAAGCTCCGCCGCAGTATTTTTTAAAAGCGTCACGGATGTTAATTGCCGACTCTATAACATCGGCCCATGCGCCGACAATAAACAGATCATCGCCGCCGGAGTAAACAACGGCGGCTTTTTTTCGTTCTTCACCGCTGTTTCGTTTATAAATCGTTAACCCCTCGGGTTTTTCCAGCAAATTATTGATACAGCAGCGAAAGAAAACCGACATCTGTCTTGAAAAGGCCGCTTTTCTTGACAGAGTGTTGTAAAAGTGCCGTTCACTCTCCGTTTTTCCGTCTTTTACAAAGCCGTTTATAAAGGCGGCTCCCAAATTGTCAACATCGGCGCGCAAAACCGAAACCCGCCTGAATCCCTTGCCGTCATCGGCAAGCTCCTCAAGACTTCCGCCGTTGTTGTAGGAGTACTCTCCCATGAATATATTGCGGGAAAACTTAAGCCCGATATACGGTTTGTTCTTACTGTATACTCTGATGTATTTCCCGCCCTCTGCAATAAATTTCCGTATATTGCTCTCTAAGTCAAAGCTCATATAAACAGAGCCGCCGGTCGACGGGAACTCAAGACACGGACAGTTAGGCTTATCCCGTGTAACAAGGATAAGATTGCCGGGCCTGCCAAGCAGCGCCGCCGTTTTGACAAACGAAGCGCACTGCTCGCAAATACTGTTTTTATCCAAAACAACGCTGCTCCTTCCGCAGTTTACGCACTCCCGTTCCGCTCCGCCGGAATCACTGTTGAGGAAGCGGATATCTTCCGCGCTGTAACGGTGAAGCTTCTTTTGAGATATCGTCCTGCTCAGGGTAATAAACAGTTCATTGAGCGGGGCTTTATCCTGACTGCTTTCAGGTTTGTTCATCAGGTCATTTGCGGTTGCCTCGGCGTATCCCGCCGCAATATACAGATCGCTTCCGTATTGTCTCATCAGCCATGCGTTATACGCATCGGCTGTTTTTTTTACGGTGTCTTTGACCGATGAAATGTTGGGCAAAAGAATATAGCAGTGACCGCCTCCGCTGTAAATTAGGCATGCGCGCGAAAGACCGCAGAGATCAAGCATTTCATCAATAAAGCTCTCCATAAGCAGTTCAAGCCACGCCGAGCGGGTTTTAAGCGAGCGCATCGCGCCCTTTGAAACAATGCTGTAAATAAAATTCTGTATCCCCGAAATATCGGCGGAAAAGAGCAAAAACGCCTTTTCGCCGTAAAAATCATTTGATTTATCAAGCAGTCTTGTCCAGTC
>JAFRVM010000060.1 GCA_017438505.1 Clostridia bacterium
AGGGTTCGTCACCTGAATACAGTATATAGCAATGATAGTCTCCCTTATCAACTTCGACGCGCTTATGTCCAAAGGTATTGTGTTCCATAATAAATGAAACTCGGTTTTTTTCTATTGTATATTCATTTTCTTCGTATAAATACGGACATTCAAGATAAATATCGGCAGTATTTTCCCACCCATACTTAAAGCAATAATAGTAATGGGCGTCCAAATATACAGCTTCGTCTCTTCCGTCATCCCCTTTAACATTTTCAAAATAATGCGGCGGATAACCGGGAAAGATCTCACTGATAACCGAGCTTCCGTTAAAAACACAAGCAACATCATAATTACCGTAATCTGTAATTTCTGTTGTTTCAGACTTTGTAACAATACATGATGTTATAAAGGGACTAATTACAATACTGAAAACACACAGCACAGTCAAAACTGTTTTTAGCGCTTTTTTCTTTTTAATGTTAAATTTATTAAACGTCAACAGTAGTATAGACGGAGTTAAAGAGATAACAGCAAGTATAATAAATTTTGTAGAAAATACCGGGAAAAAATAGTTATGGAAATTGCGGAACATAGCAAACAAACTTAAAACAATCGGCAGCCAGACGACCGCAAAGGTCAGCATCGCGCCTATTACGGAAAGTATCTTTTTAAGGGGATGAACTATGATTGTTTCGGTATAATCGGGCAAATCGAGTACCGGTTTAGATAGCTCCTCGGCAAGCTGGGCGACTGAATATATCTTATCAGGGCAGATATTATTAAGTGCGGCGAGTTTGTCCTGACCCTGTGAGACAGCCGTTTGCGTTCTCTCTTTTACATTTGCGATAATCCCGGTGCTGGCGTTTTCGTCCTTGATTATCTCGCGTATCTCATCAATGGTAAAATCAAATCTGCGCAGAACCGCTATGTTACCAAGGTCATCGATATCCTTCTGTGAAAAATCAAAGGTTTTTCGTCCGAGGTAGAGTTTTCGGTGTAGTCGGGAAAGATTATCCCCTGCTCGATGTAGTAGCGAATTGTTCTGTCGGAAAGTCCCGTGCTCTCGCTGATTGCTTTGATTTTCATAAAATAACCCTCCTTTTGCCCTAAGAATAAACTTTAACGTAACGTAGAAGTCAATGTTTTTTTGTATATTTTTATTATATATTATAAAATTTGCCGCTGCAACCGCCTTTACTGTATTATTTTTTTGCAAATAAGTCAAAAAACTTCCCGATGAAAGAAATTATCATCGGGAAATTTCGGTTTTAACTATTTTCTTGCTTCTGCAAAGCGCTGAATGGCTTTGACAATTTCGACAACGGGAATTACACAGAAGCTCAGACCGAGTGCGATAGCGTACTCTTTAAGTCCGATAGTGGTAAATCCGAAGGCGGACGCGAGGAAGGGAATCTCGCAGACCGCTGTGGTCAGTATAAGCGATCCGATTGCTGAGAGAATGAGCACCTTGTTCTGTGTTTTAAGAGAAAGAAGGCTTGCTCTCTGGGAGCGCATATTGAAGCTGTGGAAAATCTCCGCCATGGACATTGTTAAAAATGCCATTGTCATACCGTGGGCGCTGTCTGCGATCTGAAAGCTTCCTTTATCAAGGCGAACGCCGATAAAGTAGGAAATAAATACCAAAATGCTGACAAGTATGCCCTGATAGAGTATATCATAACCCATACCGCCGGAAAAAATGCCGGCTTTTGAATCTCTGGGCTTTCTCATCATTACGTTTTTCTCCGCCTCTTCCATTCCGAGGGCAAGAGCGGGGAAACAGTCGGTAACAAGGTTAATCCACAATAAATGAACAGGTTTTAAAATTGTAAAATTAGCAATTGAAGCAAAGAATATGCAGAGTACCTCGCTCAGATTTGAGCCGAGCAGGAACTGAATAGCCTTGCGGATGTTGTCGTAAATTCTTCTGCCCTCTTCAACCGCGCCTACAATGGTAGCAAAGTTATCGTCGGCAAGCACCATATCGGCAACATTTTTGGTAACGTCAGTACCTGTAATGCCCATACCCACGCCGATATCTGCCGATTTAATGGAAGGAGCGTCGTTAACGCCGTCGCCTGTCATAGCGGTGACGTTTCCATATTTTCTCCAGGCGTTTACTATGCGGGTTTTATGTTCGGGCTGAACGCGGGCGTAAACGCTTATATTCTTAAACTCTTTTTCAAATTCCTCATCGCTCATCTCGGAAAGCTGGGAGCCTGTAATAGCCTTTGAGCCTTCCTTTAAAATGCCGAGCTCTTTTGCAATAGCAACCGCGGTGTCGATGTGGTCGCCGGTAATCATAATGGGACGGATACCCGCCTGACCGCACTTAACTATTGCGTCCTTTACTTCGGGACGTACCGGGTCTATCATACCGCAGAGACCGATGAAGCAGAGGTTATTTTCAAGGCTTTCGGGAGCAAAATCGGTGGGAGCTTTATCATATGTACGCACGGCGCAGGCAAGCACGCGAAGAGCTTTGTCCGCCATAGCCTTGTTCTGTTTTTCTATCTCAGCACGGTACTGCTTTGTCATCTCGACAGCTTTGCCATCCTTGAGGTAGTGGGTGCAGCGGTCAAGAATAACGTCAACCGCACCCTTTGTATACTGGACATATCCTCCGCCGGTCGTATGAACGGTGGACATCATCTTGCGCAGGGAATCAAAGGGAGCTTCGCCAATGCGTTCGTTTGCTGTTTTGAGTTCGGTTTTGGGAAGCCCGATTTTATTTGCCCATTCTACTAAAGCCGCTTCGGTAGCTTCGCCGGTAACCGTGCCGTCGCTGCCCAGCTCTGCGTCGGAGCAAAGAGCCATAGCGGTGGCGGTCAGCTTCTCGTTTTCACCGAAGTTATCGACAACAGTCATTTTATTCTGAGTAAGCGTACCTGTTTTATCCGAGCAGATTATCTGCGCGCATCCGAGGGTTTCGACAGCGGTAAGTCTGCGGATAATGGCGTTGCGCTTTGACATGTTGGTAACGCCTATGGAAAGCACAACGGTAACAACAGCGGCCAGGCCTTCGGGAATAGCCGCAACAGCGAGCGATACCGCAACCATAAATGAGTCGAGTACAAACTTAAACCCGTATCCTTTTGAATATAAAAACTGAACTGCAAACACAACAACGCAAATGCCAAGTACAAGCCATGTGAGGATTTTTGAAAGCTGACTCAGTTTAATCTGCAAGGGAGTCTGACCGTCTTCGGCCTTGGCAAGAGCATCGGCGATTTTACCCATTTCAGTGGACATGCCGGTATTTGTAACAACCATCTTACCCCTGCCGTAGCTAACGGTACTGCCCATATAAGCCATGTTTTTGCGGTCGCCCAAGGGTACATCCTTTGCATCTGACTTACTTGTAATAGCCTCGGTAAATTTATTGACGGCAACAGATTCACCGGTAAGCGCGGCTTCTTCAATGCTGAGGCTTGCGCTTTCAAGGATTCTTCCATCTGCGGGGACTGCGTCGCCGGCTTCCAGCAGAACAACGTCTCCGACCGCCAGATCCTCGCTGTGCACTGTAACCAAATTGCCGTCGCGCAGAACCTTTGATGTGGCTGCCGACATTTCCTGCAGAGCCTCAATGGCTTTTTCCGCCTTGCTTTCCTGATAAACTCCGAGCACTGCGTTTAGGATTACGACTACCATAATAATGATAACGTCGGCAAAGCTATCGTTATTGACAACGGCAAGCACTCCGCTTACCACCGCCGCGCCGATCAGAATTAAAATCATCGGGTCGGCCATCTGCGCAAAAAAGCGCTTTATCAGCGAATCCTTTTTTGCGGCGGCAAGCTTGTTTTTACCGTTTTCGGCCAGTCGCTTTTCCGCTTCGGCGGTCGAAAGTCCGCCTTCGGTAGAATTTACCTCTTTCAATACGGCTTCTTTTTCTTCACAGTAGAATTTCATACTATTCCACCCTTCAAATAAATACAAAAACCCAGGTACAATCCTGCAAACTGTACCCGGGCAGTTTATCCTTATCATTTCGGGAAACTCTCACGTACAGCGCAAGGATATACATGAGTCTCGCGATTTAAAGCAAGCCAAGCCGAAAATTTCGGCGTGCTGACTGACTTGCTACGCACAAAAGTGCGCCCGCTACTCCCTCAACGGAATTTTCGAAAAATATTTTAACACATTTTTACAATAAGGTCAAGAGATAATTTTTAAAAAACATGTTATTTCTGCATTTTAAGTACAACTATCCACGCCATCTTTTTGGCAAAGGTTATTTTGTTGCTCTTGCCGCGCAGCATTTTGCGGTCGATTTTCAAAAGAAAGCCCTGTAATTTGTCCGCCAGACCCGGCATATGCAGGGCAATAAAAATCTTTGAAAAGAGGGTGGCGTTATCAAAAAATACAAACCGAGTATTGGGGAAAATCTTTTTAATAAGCTCGAGCTGCTTTGTTTTAAAGGGGGTCTCGTCGTCGGTACGTTTATCCGGTGTTGCGCTGCGGTAAAGATTAATAAGAGGGTTTATTCCCATAGGCTCATGGAAAACAGCGTAGCCGGCGGGTGTAAGCACCCTTGCAATCTCGCCGAGAGCCTGCTCAAGCCTGGGCAGATGATGAAGCACTCCCCCGCCTATTACAACGTCAACACAGCCGTTTTCAAGCTGCATATCCTGCGCGTCCATAACAATTGCGGTAAGGTTTTTCTCAAGGCCTTTTTGAGCGGCGCACTGTTTGACGTATTCAATCGAAGCCGGAGAAATATCGATCGCGGTAACAAATGCTCCTTCCTCAAGAGCACTTATGGTGTTTTCACCCGTTCCGCAGCCTATATCAAGAACTCTCTTGCCCTTCAAGCTGCCTACAAGCTGTTTTTGACACTCACGCATTTCAGCAGTCGCCCTGTCGCAGTAAAAGCGCTCCTGATTTGCGCGCACGCCGTGTTCTATTTTTGAATCCTGAAAATCCGCCTCTTTCTGCAGACCGTTGGTATTTTTGTTATCCATTTTTAAAAATCCTCAAATCATCGGGTTTTATTTTTATATTATAGCATTTTTTTACCGGTTTGTACAGCTTTTGTAATATAATTATTGTTTTATAATTCTTTCTCCGAAACAACCACAACGCCATAGTCTTTTTTAACCGTTTCCACACTTTTAAAACCGTTTTTAGTCCAGAATCGGCCGGCCTGCGGGTTGCCTCTTAATATCGCGAGCCGGACTTTTTTAAAACCGACCTCTTTCAGGTAACCGCAAACCTCATCTATAATAGAGCTTCCCTTGCCTTTTCCCTGAACCGAGCTATGGAGCATAAAAAAACCTATATACGCCGTGCTTTCACAGGGATAGCCGCAGACGATATCCAAAACGCCGAAAAGTTTGCCGTCACTGTAAAACCCTACATAGTATTTATCGGAAATACATTTGCCCGGCGGGGTTATTTTCAAGTCCTCCTTAACGCTATCGGCAGTGCAAGGCACTTTGAAATACTTATAATAGAGCGGGTTGCTTTCGCACAGCTCAAGGATATTGGGGATATCATTTTCGGTCAGCCTTTTGACTGTATAGCAGGATGACAGCCCGGTAATATCAAGTTTCATTTGCCTGCACCTTCCTTACATGTTTATTATAGACCCTATCGGCATGTCCGGTCAACAGATAAAAATAAAACCTTTATTTTTATTTTAAGGTATGATATATTTATTCTAAACAAGGCAAAAGGAATGATTTAAGTGTCCACGGTAAAAAAAGAGCGCAATTCATCAATTGAACTGCTCAAAATATTTGCGATTTTTCTTATTGTAATATGTCACACGGTAAAAAGCGTAACGCTTGACGGACTTTACGTTGCTCCTCCGTCTACCGATTATCTTATCGACCTCTCGCACGCGACCGAAAACCTTTCACAGCTGATACTTTCTATGCTCCGATACTGCGGAACGCTGGGAAATACGATATTCTTTGTGTGCTCCTGCCGTTTTTTAACCGACAGCAAAAGTTTTTCAAAAAAGAAAGTTTTAAATATGCTTGCCGATATATGGCTGATTTCGGTTATTTTCCTTGGTATAACTTATTTTATCCGCGGCGGGGATATTAACGCAAAGCTGCTTATTCGCCAGTTTTTTCCCACCGTCTTTGCAAACAACTGGTATCTTACCTGCTATCTGCTTTTTTATCCGGTTCATCCGCTTTTAAACCATATTATAGAAAAACTAGACAAAAAGCACCTTTTGCGCCTGACTGCCGTTATGTTTATACTTTATGTCGGCTTCAATTTTATCGGAAACTTTTTCTTTAATTCCACACTTATTTTGTGGACTGCAATTTATTTCGGCGTTGCATATACAAAAAAATATCTACCCGCATTTTGCGCAAGTACAAAAAGCAATGTAATTTTGCTTGTTTTGGGAGTTTTGGGATACTTTGGACTTGTCGCCATAACAAATCTGCTAGGATTGAAAATAGCGTTCTTTGAGAATAAACTGCTCTACTGGGACAGGCTGTGCAGTCCTTTTTGCATTATGATAGCCTTTGCGCTGTTAAATCTGGCATGTAAAAATACTTTTAACAGCAAACCTGTCAACTTTGTTTCAAGCCTTTCGCTTCTAATTTACATAACCCACGAAAATATGCTTGTACGAAACTACTTTCGTCCGCTGCTGTGGCAGTATGTTTACAGAAATTTCGGTTATGAGCACATTTTGGCCCTAACGTCAGTGCTTGTAATTATTGTATTTCTTTTTGGTCTGCTTGCAAGTATAATTTACAGATTTACATTCCAAAAGCTGGCGGCAAGGCTGTGCAATTATTTTTATCCTGTTATTGCCAAGGCGTACCGAAAAATCGAAGAAAAAATTCTAAAAGCAAGATAAAACATGCCCCCTGTTTTGAAGCAGGGGGCATTTAAAGTATTAATTATATACTGCGCTCAGTACAGGTTTTAGTATATCGCTGCATTCTGGAATAGCTTTTTCAATAGCCGACGTAGTATTGCGCGGATACAGCTTTTGCATCGCATCCTGCGACAACCCGAAGTACTTATATTCTTCGGGAGATCTTCCCTCGTCCCAGGTCGAATCAAACAGATAGTATTTTCCGTCAATCTGCGCGATATTCCATGCATGCCAGTCGTCACTTCCGCCGCCGTCAAGATAACCGTTAATAATAATGCAGTCTATACCTGCAAGGTTATAAAGCAGATACAGAGCCTCGGCATACCCTGCACAAACGGTATTATTGTTAATAAGTGCGTCGTATGCAAGGTTCCAGTCGCTTTCGTAGTATTCGTCCTGATAAAAACGAACATTATTTGTTATATAGCTGTAAAGATAGGTTGCGGTTTCTGCTTGTGAATATCCTTTAGGAACGCTGCCGACTATTTCGCGGGCTTTTTTTATCGCCTTATTGTAGTTTTCCATATCAAACTGTTCAAGGGATGGAATGGTTACAAGAACATAATTGAGCGTTTTACCGTCTTCAAGTACGACGCTTTTTCTCGTCTGCCCTATCATTCTATTACTGTTGTTAAAATGGAAACACTCCTGCAGATAGAAAAAGTTATCGGTCAGATCGTTTCCGACAACCTGAGTCGAAGGCAGGACAAAACGGCTGTAACCGTTTGCCATGCAGTAATCTATGGCGGTCAGAACCATGTCCATCTTTTTATCCATAAACTGCTCATAATATTTGCTTCGCGGAAGGTTGCCCGAATTCTTAACGGAGGAAATAACCTTTTCAATTTCCACGCAGTCGATTTGCGGTTGTTTTTTCCCGACCTTGTAAAAAGCTATCGTATCGGACGTAACATACCCTTGTGAAAGCTCACTGTCACGAAATGCATCTGCAAAGGAAATATCCAGACTGTGGTCGTCCTTTTCGCTGTTTTTGGCATCGGGTTTGCACGAGGATAGAATCGAAACACATAGAACAAATACCAGCAGACAGCTTATTACACGTTTCATAATTAAAACCTCCTTTTTCTATATGTTAATACTATCATTTTATTTATCGTTAGTCAATATATTCCACGGATTTTCATCCGGCAGCTTTATTTCAAAACACATTTTCTCTTTGGTCTTAGGGTGGATAAATTCAAGCCGGGTAGATATAAGACAAATAGGAAAATCGCCACCCCCGCCGTATTTGCGATCGCCCAGCAGCGGCATAGTTCTTGAAGAAAACTGCACCCTTATCTGATGTGTTCTGCCGGTGACGAGCTCCACGTTTACAAGCGAAACGGTATTTCCGTCAATTTCCGCGCCGCCCTGCACGCTGTAATTGAGCTCGGCATGGCGCACTCCTTTTCGCATACGTTTTACGGTATAGCTCTTATTCTTTTTGGAATCGTGAAAAAGCAAATCTTTATATGTACCCTCTTTTTCCTCGGGTGTGCCGCAAACTATTGCCGTATACCGTTTTTTAAACGTACTGTCGGTCATCTGCCGGGAGAGCTGCGCCGCCGCTTCATTGTTTTTTGCGTAAACCATAAGACCCGTGACCTCTTTATCGAGACGGTGAACAGCGGCGATATAATCGGTTTTTTCTTCTTTTTTTAGTAGTGACGGCATACACTTCTCGCTGCCGTCGTCCTGCGAGAGCACCCCTCTCGGTTTTACGCAGACAACAATATATTTATCACTGTAAATGATTTCCAAATAACTCACCCGCCTTTTAATTTATAATATCACAACGATGAACCACTCGCAAATAGTTTTAAGATTTTTATTAAACTATTACAAGGACGCATCCGGAATGAATACGTCCTTGTTGATCACATATTTCCTTAATGCCAATGCATCAAAAGCGGAAACTGTCCGCCTTATTGAAATTTTACCGGCTCGACGTCTATCTTTTTAAAGGTGCTGTCGCCCGGCGAGGGCTCGGACATACTGAAATACATTTTGGCAGCTTTAGTGGTACCAAAATCCCTGTTAGAGCCGGAATTCTGCACCTTGTTGAAGGCTTCGCGGAACATGGCGTTGTGAGCCTCCTCACGGTTTAAGAGAAAATCAATGGTCTCTTTTACCTTTTTATCGTCAATCTGGCGGTAGAGGTACTCGTAAACCACCTTTGCACGTTGTTCCGATGCGATATTTGAAAGAAGATCTGCGCAAAGATCGCCCGTTACCGAGACATAATCCCCCGTCCATGAATAGCCCGATGCGTTAATAAGTCCGGGATTAAGCCCCATCAGAACATGGGTCTGTATCTCCCCTGCCGGAACTGACGACAAGTTTACATCGTGACCGTTTAACAAATTTATCGTCTGCGCCACCATCTCCATATGCCCCAGTTCCTCGGCGGCGATATCTAAAAACAGGTCTTTTATTTCGGTATCCTTTATGCGAAAGCTCTGGGACATATACTGCATTGCCGCTTTAAGCTCTCCGTTTGCTCCTCCGAGCTGCTCCTGAAGCAGAACCGCGTACTGCGGGTTGGGTTTTTCCACTTCAACCGGATGAAATAGCATTTTTTCGTGCTTGAACATCTGCGTCACCTCTTTATAAGTTTACAGCTATATCTTTCCAAAGAAGTGCGCATATATTCACTTATTCATATAAAAAATCCTGTCGGTTTATTAACCCCGACAGGATTAAGCTTTATTCTTCTATCATATTCTGAACGGGAATAAAAAGTATTCCGCCGTCTCTTAAATTGCTGGCGATTTCATATGTATACTGTTTGCTTCCGCAGGTATAGCGGATAACGGTATCGGGAATAAGCTCGGGAACATAAATGTCAATTACAAGTCCCTCGCCCGCTTTTATTGTATCAAACCGGCATAGCGCATCGCCTTTTCGGGTTATAACCGATGTTTCGACATCCTCATCGACCGGTATAAGCTCTAGATTTGTCACATCCGAATTAAACCAGATAACCGTGGGCTCAAATCCCGCTTCGCCGTAAAAATAAAGCTGTGAGAACTCTTCTTTTACCGACTCGTCATAAGGCTTTGAATATATAGCTGCATCAACCTTAACGGCCTGAGAAGCCTGATCGTCTTCAATTACCTCGCCGATATCATTGCACCCGCAAAGTGAGAAAAGCATAAAAGTCAAAAGACATAATGCAATTATTTTTTTCATTTACTCCTGCTCCTTTTCTTCATTTTTAAACAAAACCGTAACGGTAGTGCCTACGTTTTCCGTACTGGAAATATCGACAACGGCGTTATGGAAAGCCGCCGCGTGCTTAACTATTGAAAGACCCAGTCCCGTACCGCCTATGGACTTTGAGCGACTTTTATCGGCACGGTAAAAACGCTCAAATACCCGTGACAGCTGTTCCTGGGCGATACCTATTCCGGTATCGGCAACCGAAAAACGCACGCCGTCCGACTGTCCCATTACGGTTATAAGCACCGAACCGTTTTCGTTATTGTATTTTACTGCGTTTTCGCAAAGATTATATATCATTTCATCCAGCATTGTGGGTACGCCGAATACCGTTTTATGCTCACCCTTAAGTGTAACTGCAACATTTCTTTCGGCTGCGGTATCTTCAAGCCGTTTAATAACTTCTTCCGCGATATCATAAAGGTCACAGTCGCACTTTTCCAGCATGATTTTTTCTTCGTCAAACTGGGACAGGCGCAAAATATCATCTATAAGCGTTACAAGGCGCGAGGACTCATCAAAAATCATTCCTCCAAAGGACGGCAGATCCTCCTGCCTTACCATTCCGCTTTTAATAAGCTCAGCCGCACCTTTGATGGATGTAAGCGGAGTTTTCAGCTCGTGTGAGACGTTTGAGGTAAATTCCCGGCGCATCATATCCATTTTTTCCTTTTCGGTAACGTCGAGGATAACGGCTACAGCACCGGTAATCTCACCGTCACGGTAAACGGGGTTTGCTATTACACTGTAGTAGCTCTGTCCCACCATAAAATGCTGTTCGTCACGATTGCCCGAAAGCGCGCTGCCGACTGAGGCGACAAGCTCGCTGCTGCGTCCGAGAGCGGTTTTTGCCTGACTGCCCACCCCCATATCAATACCAAGCATCTTTTTTGCCGCAAGATTGTAGGAAAGCAGCTCGCCTTTATTGTTAAAAACTATAAAACCTTCGCTCATACTGTCGGTAACAAGGGAAAATTCCTTCTGGTTTTCCACAAGCTCGGCCATTTTGGTAGAGATAAAATCATTCTGCCGCCTTATCTTTTCGGTAAGGGGTGACAGTTCGCTGTACTTTACATCAAGCTTAGGGTTGCTCAGATTAATACTGTTGATGGGACTTATTATATTATCGGTAACGCGCACCGCAATAATCACCAGCAGAGCACCGATAACAACTATCAGAAAGCCGAGCGGCAGCAGCATGGAGCGCAGCAGCTTCCAAACCGAATAATCGTCGTCGGCAACTCGCAGAACACTTCCGTCCTCCAGCCGCACAGCATAGTAAAGGGTCTTTTTGTGAAAATCAGAGGAACGTCTTACCGCTTTGCCAAAGCCATTACTTAATGCCTCGGCGATTTCCTCACGGTTTTTATGATTTTCGGTTAAATCCTGGGCGCGACTGTCATATAAAACCTGACCGTCGGAAGCAATCAGGGTGACACGGTAACCTATATCGGCACCTTCAAGATAACGAACTCCTAAGCGATTTACACCGGCCGCAAGTAAATCCGCGGTTATTTTAATATCGTCAAAATGTTTGTTTAAAAATTCATTCTGAGAAACCCCTATGACAGTTACACAACTGAGTATAAGGGTTATGACGGAAACTAAAATTATGCTTCTGAATATTTTGCCTGTCATAGGTCAAAATCTCCCGGACTAAACTGCATATTTTATCTTGTAGTATTCGTAATTGTTCTTAAATTCATCGTTTTCCTCATCTTTGAGGTTTTTAAGATAATCGTGAATGTCCAAACGGCCGTCGGTGGCAACCTCAAGCACACATCCTCCGATATTCGAGCAATGGTCGGAAACACGTTCAAAATTGATGAGCAGATCGGAAAGAATAAAGCCCATCTCGATTGTACATTCGCTCTTTTGCAGACGCAAAACATGACGGCGTTTAAGCTGGTCGCGCAGATGGTCTACCACCTCTTCAAGAGCTTCTATCATATAGGGATTTTCCAGGTTGTTGTTTACAAATGCGTCAAGGGCAAGATCGAGAATCTCATGCACCGAAGCGATCATAACCGAAAGTTCCTTGCGGGCGCTCGCCGAAAGCTCGAGCTTTTTATCGTGCATCTCCTCCGCCGATTCCACAATGTTTACAGCGTGGTCGCTAATGCGTTCAAAGTCGCCTATAATATGCAGCAGCATAGCAGCCATAGCACTGTCCTTTTCGGTCATACGCTGGCTGCTCAGCTTGACAAGGTATGAGCCGAGGGCGTCCTCGTACTTATCGACCTTATCCTCTTTGCGGCGAATATATTCGGCTTCTTTTTCGGAGAAATTCTCAAGCAGCGCCGTTGCGCGCTTAAAGGACGCCACTGCGATTTTGGCCATATCATCGGCAACCATTTTGCACTGCTGAACGGCAACCGAAGGAGTATGAAGAAGACGGTCGTCGAGAAGCGCTGTGTCCTGATCGCCTTTTTTCTCTTTGACAATAATTGCCGAGAGCTTTTCGAGCTGCTTGGAAAAGGGCATAATAAGC